>NZ_DATGTI010000178.1:0-8475 GCF_035301925.1 Lentibacillus sp.
AAGTCGAGATGCTGACTGAAATTGAACATGGTCACTGGTTCAATTTTAGTGACCCGGACGGTAATGTACTGATGGTTTGTCAGTGTTAGACTTCCCCAGTGTTGGTTAATGTTAGCCCATAAAAAATGGAGCTAAGATAAACCAAAGGGATGTTATGGGTGCAAATCCGGAATAGAGGATTGCCATTGTAGGGCAATGTAATGGATGAAAAGGGGAGATATAGATGTTTTTAAAGAGATTTAACCGATACCATTATATTGCCCGCTGAAAAGTTTCCAATACAAGAAGTTCACTTACAGTCCATTAAAGAAACAACTTTAAAAGAAAAACAAACTATAATAAATAAAATTCATAATATCCCGAGTTAGGCGACAAAAATTTCCAATCTCTTTAATACCAATGGTTTGAAGAATCACCATCATCGTGTAGTATTCTCGTCAAGCATCTCCTAAAATAGAAACATAAATTAATTCCTTCATCATTTAGCCTGCTCTGACCAAACAAGAAGCAATATCCTGGTTTTGATAGGTATATTTTACAGCATTAATACAAATTACATAATTTACCTTTATGCAGATACTAAAATTCGATATTGATTTTTATGGGATCGGGTATATTTAATCAGCAAATTAAGTGTGTCATCTAATAAAATAGAGAAATTAAGAGAACAGGCATTTTACAACCCGTTTATAATGCGCAAATGCTGATATTTATCCAAATAGAAAATAATACTGTATTTGTATTTAATATGATTCCTGCAACATAATAGTCCTATAATTGTTTAAAAAGGAGAGATGAAATTACGCAATGTGGAAACAAAAAAGAATCTTGGGATTATTGGCTGTTATGACATTAACCATAGTGTTAGCAGCATGTGGAAACAGTAATGGCAATAACGAAAATAATGACACTGAAGGATCAGGAGATAACAACACCAATGATGAAATCGACCTCGGACAGACAGAACTTCAGATCGGAACCGATGATTATGTGTCAAACTTAGTGAACACGTATTTGGCTAAACTATTACTTGAAGAAATCGGTTATACTGTCGAAGTTAACCAAACGGACGTTGGTGTACAATATACCGGCTTAGCTGACGGGACTACAGATGTCATTGTTGGCGCATGGCTTCCATATACACATGCCAGCTATTGGGAAGAGTATCAAGATGACCTCGAACAAATCAGCACAGTTACAGAAGAAGTTGAACTCGGCTTAGTTGTCCCCTCTTACATGGAGGATATTAACTCTATTGAGGATCTGAGAGACAACAAGAATGATATTGGTGAACAGCTGGAATGGGAAATCACCGGCATCAGCCCGGGAGCCGGCCAAATGCAGTTAATGGAAAATGAAGTGATTCCGGGGTATGATCTGAATGACTGGACACTGGTGGAAAGCTCAGGTGCTGCCATGTCAGCTTCCTTATCAGATGCCATTAGTAATGAAGAGCCCATTGTGGTCACATTGTGGACACCTCATTGGACTTTCAATGAGTTTGATTTAAAGATCTTAGATGATCCGCAAAATAGATTTGGTGATCCAGACGATATATTATCGGTATCACGAACAGGATTCCAAGAAGATTCACCGGCGGCCTATCAGCTCATCAGTCAATTTAACATTACGAAAGAAGATACACAAAATATGATGTTTGACGTTCAAGAAGGCATGGATCCGGAAGAGGCCGCACAGAAATTTATGGATGACAATCCGGATTTAGTAGAGGAATGGTTGGAAGGCATTAATTAGTATATGAACCAAAGAAGCCAACCTTTTGATATCATTTCAGAAGGTTGGCTTTTATTGCTTCAACTTGTAAATAAACTGCTTAAATACGGTAATAAAATACTCTACTGGTAAAGCTACAAAAAATACGAAAACAGCCTTTAAAAATTAGTGCTGTTAATTATAGATTGAAATGTGTATGGGTTTATCGCTATAATAGGTAATTATATTAAGCAGGAGCGATTGAGATGGAAGATGGTTCGAAACATGTCACTGTCGAGCTTCAGACAGCCATTGAAGATAATGGACAGAAGGAATACAATACGGTCAGGGAAACTGGTCGATTGCACCAGCAGGCAAACATGGACGTGCTGACGTACGCTGAAACGGCCGAAGACGGCTCGACGATTAACAATATGATTACGATACATACGGATAAAGTGAGTGTGAAACGCACAGGGCCGGTCCGGATGCTTCAGACATTCCGTGAACAAAAATCATCGGAAAATGTGTTTCAGCACCCGCACGGGAATATACATATGGAAACATATACAAAGGCAATAAACTATCAGGCGTTATCTGCACAGCAAAACGGTTTGCTGACAATTGACTACACCGTCAGGCTTAATGGGCAGGACGAACGAGCGCATCAACTTGTACTGCAGATTCAATCTAAGGAGGGTTCTCAATGAGCAATCTACTGTCAGAAACAGAAGAAACACTTAAACAAGCAATCACAGCAGCTGTCCTGAAAGCTGGACTGGCCGGAGAGGACGAACTGCCGGAAGTCGTGCTGGAGAAGCCCAAGGAAAAAGCGCACGGTGATTTTGCGACGAATATTGCCATGCAGCTTGCGAAAATTGCTAAAAAAGCTCCGCGCCAAATCGCCGAAGATATCACGGCAAATCTCGATGAGTCGAAAGCCTCCGTCAAAGAAGTCGAGATTGCCGGCCCAGGGTTTATCAATTTTTTTATGAAAAATGATTTTCTTGGTCAATTGATTCCGTCGATTCTCGAAGCCGGTGATGCGTATGGCCGCACTGATACCGGGAAAGGGCAAAGGGTCCAGGTGGAATTTGTTTCGGTAAACCCGACCGGTGACCTGCATCTTGGCCATGCCCGCGGTGCTGCGTATGGCGATGTTTTTTGCAATGTCCTCGAGGCAGCCGGTTATGACGTCGAACGTGAATACTACATTAATGATGCCGGCAGCCAGATTGACAATTTGGCTTTATCGATTGAGACACGGTATTTGGAAGCGCTGGGGTATGAGGCTGACATGCCTGAAGATGGCTACCGCGGTGCTGATATTGTCAGCATCGGCGAGGACCTTGCCAAAGAATATGGCGATAAATGGGTGAATGCGGACAGACAAGAACGCCTGGCATTTTTCAAAGAATATGGTCTGGATTATGAGCTTGGCAATCTGAAAAAGGACCTCGCTGATTTTCGGGTCCATTTTGACAATTGGTTTTCCGAGCAGTCCCTTTATGACAATGACAAGATCGAAGCAGCCGTCCAAACGTTGCGTGATGGCGGTTACGTGTATGAACAGGACGGGGCGACCTGGTTCCGTTCAACTGAATTCGATGATGATAAAGATCGCGTGCTCATCAAGCGGGACGGCAACTATACGTATCTGACACCGGATATCGCGTATCATAAAGATAAGCTCGAACGCGGATTTGATAAAATCATTAATGTTTGGGGTTCCGATCATCACGGCTATGTTTCACGGATGCGGGCAGCCATCCAGGCACTCGGCTATCCGGCTGAAAAATTTGATGTCAAAATCATTCAGACAGTGAACCTGTTTGAAGACGGTGAAAAAGTGCGCATGAGCAAACGGACCGGCAATGCGGTGGCATTAAGGGATCTGATGGAGGAAGTCGGTGTGGATGCCACACGTTATTTCTTCGTCATGCGTTCAAATGATACCCAGTTTGACTTCAATCTGGACCTGGCTCGCTCACAGTCAAACGACAACCCGATCTATTATGTGCAGTACGCGCACGCCCGGATCTGTACGATGCTTGAACAGGGGGAATCAAAAGAATTTGCTGTGAACGGGGAAGTTAACGCTGAACTTCTAACAGCCGAAAAAGAAACGGATCTATTGAAAAAATTGGGTGAGTTCCCGCAGACAGTGGATGACGCAGCCGAAAAACACGCACCGCATAAAGTGACGCAGTATGTCTTTGACCTGGCTTCTTTGCTGCATAGCTTCTACAATGCCGAAAAAGTGCTTGATGCGGACAATCCGGAACTGACAAAAGCGCGCATTGCTCTGATGAAAGCAGTGCGGATCACGCTGGCTAATGGCCTCGCGCTGATAGGGATTAGTGCACCGGTGAAAATGTAAATTTATCAAGACTTGCAGGGGTTGAGGGCTTCTGCAAGTCTTTTGCTAACTATTCCGGTTAAACTCCTCCTGGTCGGTCTCCAATTGATGTTTCAGGATGTCTTTCCAAATTCTTGGTGGTATTTCTTTACCTAACGAATGGAAAACCCGGGTTCGCAGCCATTTGCCATTCACAAATTTTCTGTAATAATAATGATGTGCTCCTTTTTATACTCCTCCCAGCCATTGCGTTCACAATAGCGTTTTAAGTCCCGGAATTTAGGCATTTTTTGCTCCAAATAATAATCGCTCAACATCCTCCAGACTGTCACAGAGCAAAATACGTAAAACATACGGGACGAGCGTACGCGTATTCTTTGCTTGAAACATATAAGGCTCATTCAAAAAGTCTTCGGCAAAATCTTGTGCCGCTTCCGCAGTTGACCGCTTACAGTCCTCTTTGGTATCTCCCATCGCATAATCGTTTAATGGTTTAATCCATGACCAATAAGTGCCATCATCTTCTAAACGTATATCAATGTCAAATGTATATGGTTTCAAAGCTTCGGCAAGCAATAAACGGTTTAAAATAACACCATCTGTTTCAGACTGTTTACGCGCTTTAATCAGCGATGGGATGAAGTTCTGTACATCATCAAAAAGGGTTGTAAAACTCTGCCTGGCCGCTGAAAAACGGTACTCTTTTAACATACTCACGCGCTCCTTTCACCTCCTATAGTATCATATATATGTACAATTTGTACAATTAGTGCAAAATTTATACATTGAGACATGAAAATAATGACGCGGATAATCCGGAATTGACCAAGGCGCGAACCGCTCGGTGTCCAGCGACCAAGCCAAAACGTGCGACAACCGCCAAAACGTGCGACAACCGCCAACTCGTGCGGGAACAGCACAAACTCGTGCGGGAACAGCGCCAACTCGTGCGACAGCCGCTCCCAAATCTTGAAAGCACTCAAAAGCTTACGTCATCTACCCCACTCATACGACCGCTGCTGCACCAGAATATCCCGCCTGTGCTCCAAATGCTTCCTGTGTTACTATAATCGTACTGAACCTCAAAAAGGGGGCGTCTTTCCGAAAAAGTTTTTACAGGTTTTTCGCCCCTTTTTACCAACTCGTTTCGATTATAGGAGTAGAACAAGGCCTCATATTTCTATAAAACTATTGACCGAATGCTCATTCATAATATAAAGTAGTAGTCATAAGATAAAATAAGGTACGTGCATTATTTATTTTCAAAATAATGCAATCGTTAACATTTTCCGTTATACTATACCAAAGGGGGAGCGAATGATGGATACACTATTACTTATCAACTGGCTGGCATTTATCGCAATTGTCGCCTATGGCATATACTTATTCGCTAAAGTGGTCGCAACGCGTGTTTCCTATATTAAACTAGGGAAAAAATCCGAGTTCGACCGCGACTTTAAAGAGCGGTTCCGCCGCATAGGAAAAATTGTTTTTGGCCAGTCCAAGCTGCTGAAGGATAAAAAATCCGGTACGATCCATGTCATGATGTTCTATGGCTTTATACTGGTACAGTTTGGTGCAATTGATATGTTTGTGAAGGGGCTTGCACCAGGCAGTCATTTGCCATTCGGGGTTTTTTACCCGGGTTTTACCTTTTTCCAGGAACTTGTGACACTGATGATTCTGGTGGCGGTCGTGTGGGCGTTCTACCGGCGCTACATTGAAAAACTCGTTCGTTTGAAGCGTGGTTTTAAAGCAGGGCTTGTCCTGTTATTTATCGGGACATTGATGCTTTCAGTACTGCTCGGAAATGGAATGGCAATTCTATGGCACGGTGAGGCCTTAACCTGGACAGAGCCGGTTGCCAGTTTAATAGCTGCCGCATTTGGCTGGCTGTCGCCAACAGCTGCAGCAGTTTTGTTCTATGTGTTCTGGTGGATTCACACAGTAACGATTCTCGCATTCCTGGTCTACGTACCGCAATCCAAGCACGCACACTTGATTGCTGCTCCGATCAACGTATTTTTGAGTAAACGTGTACCAGGCAAGCTGAAGCCGATCGATTTTAATATTGACGAAGAGGAAAATGAAGATGAGATTTCATTTGGTGTCGGAAAAGTAGAGGACTTTGAACAGCACCAGATGATTGACTTTTACGCATGTGTCGAATGCGGACGCTGCACGGATGTCTGCCCGGCATCAGGTACAGGCAAAATGCTGTCACCGATGGATATTATGGTCAAAGTGCGGGATCATTTAACGGAAAAAGGTGCCGCCGTTACCGGCAAATCAGCCTGGGTTCCGGAATATGCTTTTTCCAACACAAAAGGGAACCTCGCTGCTGCAGGCGCCAACGAAGCTGCTGCTGGTATGGAAAGTGTCAGCCTGATCGGCGATGTCATCACACAGGAAGAGCTTGAAGGCTGCACAACTTGTCGTAACTGTGAAGATGCATGCCCGGTCATGAATGAACACGTTGGCACGATTATCGACATGCGCCGTTATCTGGTTATGACAGAAGGAAAGATGGATCCGGATGCTCAGCGTGCAGTTATGAATATTGAACGTCAGGGCAACCCGTGGGGCCTTTCCAAAAAAGATCGCATCAAATGGCGCGAGCAGGATGAGGAAGCTTATATCCCAACGGTCAAAGAACTGAAAAAAGAGGATAAAGATTTCGAGTATCTTTTCTGGGTAAGCTCGATGGGGTCATTTGACAACCGCAGTCAGAAAATCGCGCTTGCGTTTGCAAAATTGATGAACCAGGCTGGGATCAGTTTTGCCATTCTTGGAAATAAAGAACAAAACTCCGGTGATACGGCCCGCCGTATCGGAAATGAGTTTTTATTCCAGGAAATCGCCGAGAAAAATATTAAAGAATTTGAGAAACATAACGTGAAGAAGATTGTGACGATTGATCCGCACGCGTATAACATATTCAAAAACGAATACCCTGATTTCGGCTTTGAAGCAGAGGTTTACCATCATACGCAAATGCTGTACGATCTGGTGATGAACGGCAAGCTGAAGCCGCAGCGTGAAATCAATCAGCGCTTAACTTATCATGATTCCTGTTATTTAGGACGATACAATGGTGTTTACGATCCGCCGAGGGAAATCCTGAAATCGATTCCTGGACTTGATTTGGTCGAGATGGATCGCAGCAGGGAGAACGGCATGTGCTGTGGTGCCGGCGGCGGTCTGATGTGGACGGAAGACACAACCGGCAACCGGATTAATGTCGCCCGCACCGAACAGGCAATGGCCACTGAATCAACCATGATCTCCAGTGCCTGCCCATTCTGCCTGACCATGCTGAGTGACGGTACGAAAGCAAAAGAAGTTGAGGAAGACATCAGCACAATGGATGTTGCCGAAATCCTTGCCTTGTCCGTGTTCACAGAAGATGAAAAGAAAACAGCTTAAAAAGCAGGACGCGGGGATTTTTGTTGGGACACAGGGACAGGCACCTTGTCCCACTTCCAGCGAAAGAAACCGCGCGAAAACCGTGAAACAGCTACATTTGTAGGGAAGCGGCGTCTGAAGTCAGTGAATTGAGGGGTGGTTGTAAACGCCCCTCTCCTCTTTGGAGCAATGTTGAGCGAGCGTTCGGTCAAAAGCCGGGCGACGTCTAAACACAAACACGTAAGCGTTCTCATATGAATCTATAAATTTATTTTAATGAAAGGGTGTCGATGGTATGCGAAAGACAGTTATTGTATCCGGTGCACGGACGCCATTCGGAAAGTTTGGAGGAGCGCTGAAGCCATTTACAGCATCACAGCTGGGGGGTAAAGCGATCCGTGAAGCGCTTGAGCGTGCAGGACTGGATAGCGAAAAAGTGGATGAGGTCATTATGGGCACTGTACTGCAAGGTGGTCAGGGCCAGATTCCTTCCCGACAGGCAGCACGTGAGGCGGGAATTCCGTGGGAGGTCAAAACGGAAACCATCAACAAGGTATGTGCGTCAGGCTTGCGCAGTGTGACGCTTGCTGATCAGCTGATCCGGCTTGGCGATGAAGATATCATTGTGGCCGGCGGAATGGAGAGCATGAGCAATGCACCGTATATTTTGCCTGATGCACGCTGGGGCAATCGCATGGGCGACAAAAAAGTCGTTGATATGATGGTGCATGATGGTTTGACGTGCTCATTTGCAGGCGTTCACATGGGCACTTACGGCAATAGCACAGCTGAGGAATATGGGCTGACAAGAGAAGCGCAGGATGAATGGTCATACCGCAGTCACCAGCGTGCGGTTAAAGCGATTGAGGACGGGAAATTTGCCGAAGAAATCGTGTCACTTGAGGTTCCGCAGCGGAAAGGCGATCCCGTAGTTGTCGATACTGATGAGGCGCCGCGCAAAGACACCAGCGTTGATGCTTTGGCAAAACTGCGTCCGG
>NZ_DATGTI010000179.1:0-11603 GCF_035301925.1 Lentibacillus sp.
AGTGGATGTTATGCCGACGTTGCTGCATCTCTTGGGAATTGATGCCAAAGATTACATTCAGTTCGGTACGGATATGTTTTCTGAGGAGCATAAGGAATTTGTGCCGTTCCGGAATGGTAGCTTCATGACAAAAGACTACAGCTACGTCGAAGGGAATTACTATGATAATGAAACAGGAGAAGTCATCGAAGAACCGACAGAAAAGATGAAAGAACGGAAGGAACAGGTCCATTATGAATTGGGTCTGAATGACGATTTGCTGAATGGTGACCTGCTGCGATTCCATGAACCGAATGAAGACTGGGAACCTGTTGATCCGGGTGAATACCGGTATGGAAAATCTGGTGAAGAAGAAAATGATGATTAATGAAAAGCCTCCACTTCTGACGTGGTGGCTTTTCTTTTTTAAAACGCGAGAGGTATTTTTATTCCGTGGGGGAATATTTATAAGTGTGCTTAATGATACAGTGCAACGTAACAAGTAGTCTGATAATATAGAATCTGCAGGATAATTTCGGAGGAGGTTGTTTTGGTGAAGGCGATTATTTTTGACTTTGATGGGACGTTAGCCGATACATTGCCGGTTTGTTATCGGGCGTTTCAGGATGTTTTTAGAACATTTGACGGCAGGGAACTGTCTGATGATGATTTGCACCGATGATCAACATATCCAGCATGCTGAACCCCTGACCGTCAGAACCGAGTAAAAACGGCTCAGGCGGGGCATGAGGCGGTGTGCTTTTGATTGTTGTGCCATCCTCCTCGTAAACGATTGAGGCCTGATCGACATGATCATTTGCCGTTACAGAATAAATAACGCTGGTACTGATCAATACCAGGAAAAACAGAGTCCCGGCAGCAATTTTCCGATTTTTTAAATAGCCGTAAACCGTTCGGAGTAGTCCAATTGCTGGTTTCCATGGTTTCAGTTTTTTCCACTCAATTCGCCTGAAGCGATAGAGCAGATTATTAAGAAACACTAAAGGATTGTATGACCGCTGTTTTTTAAAATCCGGCTGCAAGGCAGATTCAGGGCTCCTATCCAGCCATAAATCAACCAGTTGAAAAATAAAGAAGAACGGTGTGAACAGCATGATTAATGATGCGGCGATTGTCATTGGTGTAAAACTTTCCAGGATGAAAAAACTGATACCGTGCACATTGAATATCCGTTCAATGATAAACTGGCTGGAGAGTGCAGCCCAGATAATCACTTTTGTGTGGTGGAAAGTTGTTGGCATGATATTGCGCAGCACATGTACTACCAGAATGCCGATCTTCCGGATGCCTTTACTCTTCAGGAAAAGGACATAATCCTTGGTGAATTCTTCTTCAATCATTAAGAGCAGAATCTTGAACAGCGAAACCATTGGCAAAATGGCCAGCGTAATCATTGGTAATGCATACGCCTTGTTTTCCATATAGGACGCAACCCGGAACAACTCGATGTCATATGCTTTGAGCAAAAAGAGCATCAGCATCTGCACCAGGGCGGCAATGACAATATCAGGTACCGATTCAAGAAAATCCAGGCCCCGTTTGACAACCTGCAGGATTTTCCGGGGGAGGAAATTGGCACCGAATGCAAATATAAATGCCTGGGAAAATCCAAGCAGCAAAGCACCAAACAAAATCTGCAGTGAATAAACAAACGGGTCCCACAACGTACCGATCAGTGAAAATTCCCCTGATGACATCGATACATCGTATACCCAGGAATCCGGCTGGATAAAGATTAGAAGGAACTCTCCCAGATCCGTAAAATAGCTTGTATGAGTAAAATGTTTACGGGAAGGGAGATACGAATAGGAATATTCTGATATTGGGGTTCCGTGGGCGGAATCCCAATATCAGAGAAGGGGTTAAGTCTTTGTTTTCTTAGTATTAAATAACAAAGGAACTCTCACCTTTGATAAA
This sequence comes from Lentibacillus sp., assembly GCF_035301925.1. Taxonomy (GTDB): domain Bacteria; phylum Bacillota; class Bacilli; order Bacillales; family Amphibacillaceae; genus Lentibacillus. Next base: position 1,918 of record NZ_DATGTI010000179.1, read on the forward strand.
CTAGAATTGTCAGAGACTAGAAAGGTGGAGTTCCTATGTATCATGATAACAACAATTGGATTCATTTAAAAGAAATTGAACAAGAACTGTTTCAACGGCTGCAATATTATTTTCATGTTGTATTACAAAAGCTGTTGGCGGACATCGATGTTTGGCTTATGGAAAACAGAGACCATGAGCGATATAAATATAAGGAAAAGCAACCAACTTCTATAGATACGGTATTTGGGCCGGTAACGATAGAGAGAAGGAAATACAAAGACCGGGAAAAGGGTGTACGAGTGGCGTTGTTGGATCAATGTCTTCAGTTTTAGGGGAACGACTCCCTTAGCCCTTATTGACCCGGCTGCTTTAGCAGACGCTATAGCTGAGGCGGAGAAGGCGGAAACAGAGGATAACAAAAAAGAAGCAATCGCTAAATTACGCACGTTCATTCTGGACAATCTGGAAGCATTTCGGGATTATCGTGAGAGATTGCAGGAAAAGGGTGTTGAAACAGGGTGGATGCGTCCTATGGGGTCAGCTGAGTCGAACATGAACTTCTTTTCCAAGGCCTTAAGAAAATGGGTTATAGCTGGTCTATAAACGGACTTGATGCCATGGTAAGAGGTATCATTCATCGCTTTGATGGAACGCTTGAAGAAGCGCTGCAAGCCCACAGAGGCTCCATGTCAAGGCACGAAAAGTATTTATACATTTGAAATCAGGAAGCATGTATATCATTCACGAAAAAGTACTTTCAAAAACAAAATCAAAGGTCGAGAGAAACTTACCGCAAAAACTTGACTCACTCCAGGCTAACCGAAAACGTGTACAAACATAAAATCTGTGGTATACTATACATAGAAAGACATCATACAGCATAGCATATAAAAACCGTTCCATGCAGTCACATGGAACGGTGCAACGACCGAACCCCATCAAAGGGGGCGGCTCAATGTCCAGGAAAGACCTCCCAAACAGAGCGGCTAACTCAGAGGGGAGGTCTCACTTTTTACCGGACATCATCATTGCCACTAGTGTCCCAAAAAAATTATTAGGGACAAAGAATAGTAGGTTGATTCGTCCATGGCATCACCCCCTTCCGCCCTGACATTGAAAACAATGGCAGTCCGACGGGTTACAGAGATGAGCCACCCTCCCTTGAGAAGCCAGTCATTGCTTGGCCTTCATTATAGCATATATTACCAGCCGTTATCACCGATTTTAAAATACTTCTAAATTTACCGATGAACTATAATGTAGTCTTGTACATATGGTTAACGTGGTATTGCAGTATGATAGAAAAAAAGAACCGGCATCTGACATTTCGCAGTCATTACCAGTTCTCTTAGGACAGCTTTTTGAATATTTTTTTGCGGTAAAATGGAAATTTCGGGTTGCGATGGAGTTTTCGCTTTTTGACGAGGTCGTCGAATTGTTTGCTCTTTTTGGCTTCATCTTTGTATTCCTCACCGGTTGCATACGTCATTAAATCATCAGTGGACATATCTTTTCCGCTTTGTTTGTCATTGCCTTCTTCCGGGACAAAACCGGCATTCTTTAAAATCTTATAGGCCTGATTCAGTTCCGGTGACAGTCCTGGCAGTTCATCCCTTACATTCAGTTTTTTTCCTTTCCCCGGCAGATTGTCGAAATCACCATTCTCGATTGCTTCTTTAATTTTATCCTCGACGATAATGTACATGGGAAAGCCTCCTTTTAGTGCTTCCATTATATCAAAGAATGGCCGTTTTTGCTTAACGCTCAGCGGATTTTTATTTAACACCATCAATAGCATCAACTGATTAAAAATGCCGCATTTCCAAAAACGAAATACGGCGGTCGTTCTTATCATGAATTATGATTGATCTGCTCGATCTCTTTCTCGGCCATGACTTCATTTGCAGCTTCCAGTTCTTTATGCTCCTCAACCGAATCGCCGGCATAGTTGTCTTCTTTTTTAAGCGGATGATTGGCATCCAGCCCGTCCTGCACGCTTAATTCGCCATCAATATTCGCCTGTGTTCGCCGTTTAAATGTCTTTTTGCTTCGTTTTTTCATACGATTCACCTCATGATTTAATCTTTGCTGCACCATGCTTTTTATTCTCAACCTTGTATTACGATGTACATCGTAATACAATAATGTAAGAGGTGATGCTATGATGGATCGTGAAATCATGAAGGGCAGTATTGATATTTTATTGCTCAATCTGCTGAACGGAAATGATATGTATGGTTATGAGATGGTCAAAGTGCTGAAAGAGAAAAGTGAACAGCTGTATAACATGGGGGAAGGCACTCTGTATCCGGCATTGAAACGTATGGAAAAAAAGGATTGGCTCGAATCGTATTGGTACGAAACGGATCATGGACGGCGGAAGTATTACCGAATCACGGACGACGGTAAAGCTGAATTGGAAAGAAAGCTTAACGAGTGGAACAGTGTCCACAACCTGATTACCAAAACATCGGGAGACTTGTCATGACACGGATTGAACGGTATGTCGAAACGATTTTACAGCAATTGCAAAGTCCGCATGATGAACGTGAGGATATCAGAGAGGAACTTCTCAATCATTTACAGGAAGCGAAACAACAATATATCAATAAGGGTTTTGGAGAGGAGCAGGCTGAAAAGCGGGTACTATCCGAATTTGGAAATGCGGATACAATCGGACACCATCTGCAGGAATCGATGTATCCGTTTCAGCGCGGTTTGTTATATGTGATTGGCATCGGAACCATTTTATTTGGCGTTATTTTTTATTTGAACCTGCTATTTATTCTTAACGAACCGATTCCCATCTGGTGGCTTGCTGTTCAGCTCTTGTCAGGAAGTGCGGTTACACTGGCTGCCATCAACATTTCATTTGTCGGACGGTATTTTTATATCATCAATTTAGTGCTGCTTGTTAATGTTATCTGGAACGGGATAAACTTTACGTTAGCGTGGGATTTGTCAACATGGCAGGCGATCTTTTTCGTTATTTATCTGTTGATTCTGATGGTTTTTGGAGCTGTTACAGTCATCCGGAATTCTTATGACTCGAGCGGCTATACTGAAAACAAACAAGAAAAGCGTGGGCTTGTTTTGTTCAGTTATGCGATAAATTTGCTGTTTGGTGCTGCTGTTGCTGGTTTGAGCCTCTTTTTCCTGTGGGCGTTCCTTGCTTTTTCAGAGGCTCGAATAGAGAGCCTTTTGACGCTGACTCCGATGATTATTTGGCTTTTGACGTATAAATTTCAGATGACGTTTATTGCGAAAAAGCCGCTGTTATCGATTATATCCGGTCTCGGTTTTTCTGTGCTGTCGATATTATTACCTTATGTCATGCTTCTTTTGTTCACGGGGAGGTTTTAAAATATGACATTAAAAATGAAAAACATCAGTTTTATCACAGGAATGGTTATTCTTTTTTTAATCCTGTGGGGGGCAGGCTCGTTTGCTGATACAGAGGGCGGCTTTTCCGGATTCGGGCAGTCAACCGATATTTCACCCGATGACAGTGAACTTGTTTTTTCATATTATCATAATGATGATGCCGCGTTATATACTGTCCCTGTCAGCGGCGGGGAAGCTGATCTATTGGCAAAACCCGATAAGGGCAAGTCGTTTATTAATCCGAAATTCTCCCCGGATGGTGACAAGGTTGCCTTTATTGAACAATGGGAAACTGAAGAACGCCGGTACAGTCAGTTGCGGATTTTTGACCGGAAAAGTCAAACGATTATACAACGAATCAACACAAGTGGGTATGTAACAGAGGGTGCATTTTCACCGGACGGGAAGTCATTATATTTCCTGAAAGCTGATGTCTATAAAAATTATTCGCCGATTGCTTCTGAGCGTCCGCATGATTTTGATATTTTCCGTATGGATCTGGAATCCGGTGAGACAGAACAGATTACTGACAGAAAAGCTTACAGCATGTCATCGCTTGAAGTGACACCGAATGGGGAACAGCTGATGTATAAAAATTACGGAAGCAGCGATCAGCTGGTATTGCATTCACTTGAAGATGGCAGTGTAGAAAGAATCGTGCCTATAGGTGACTTTGCATCGGGCTCGCCGATAATTTCATCTCCAACGTTATCACAGGACGGAATGCATATTGTTTTCTCAGATGTTGCTGCGAAAGATGAAAATGGCACATTCGTGTACGAAGGTTTTCGGATGGATTTGGATACCAAACAGGCAGTGCAAATGACATCCTTTCATGAACATGTGACAAGTCCGGTATTTTTTCATGATCAGGATATGCTGATGGTAACTGTGGATAAAAATTTTGCTGGGGCTGATCCGGATTACAGTTATTGGCAAATCAGTGCAGATGGGGAAGAGCGGAAACACGTTGACATTGGGATACCGGAGGACAGTGAATCATGATAAGGAAGACCGAAAATGGATGCATTGCTTTTGCAGCTATTATGATGCTGACCATAATTGGATCAGACAAGTATATTTTGGTAAATGAAAGCCTCCAATTCAAATAACTGTTTTATTGACGATTTTTGTGTAAAATAGCATTAAAGAAATCAATTGTTTTACGGATAGAATTTTGAGGGGGCATTGATTTTGAAAGTGATTGGCATAGCCGGATCTGTTGTCGGCTCGAAAACACGAATTGCCGTCGAACAGGTTTTAAATAAAATGAACGGTGAACATCAGGAATTAAAAACGGAATTAATTGACCTAAGTGATTATGAACTTGTTTTCAGTGATGGCCGGGATTACCGTGACTATAGCGGTGATACGAAAACAGTATTGGAAAAAATTATGAGCGCTGATGCTTATATTATCGGGACACCGATTTTTCAGGCATCCATTCCGGGGGCATTGAAAAACCTGTTCGATCTGCTTCCGAACGAGGCGTTCAGGGATAAAGTTGCCGGTATTGTCGCAACAGCAGGCTCTTCTAAACATTATTTAGTACCGGAGCACCAGCTGAAACCGATTTTGTCCTATATGAAAGCAGTGATCCTGCCCAAATATGTATTTGTGGAAGAAAAAAATTATTATCAGAAAGAAATTGTGGATGAGGATGCCATATTCAGGCTGAACCAGCTGGCAGATGATTTGGTACATGGCATTAACGTGTTCAGTGAAATCCAAAAAGCGAAGGATTCAGCATTTCCGTTTTAAAGAAAAAATAAGGTTATGCAACAGTTAACTGGAATATGTTCGGGAAAATGATGGAGCTGTAACCAATTAATTCGTAATAAGGCTCATGGAACGGGAGATGTATCGTGTATATTTCCCGTTTTTTACGCCTGTATGCTAAAGTTCACAATGAATGCCGGATCAGTTGGGGCTGCTGCATACAGGCAATGACAGAAAAAATCAATCAACCTGAGCATGCGGGTTCATATATGATATGCTATAACTAACATTTCTGAAGGAGACGTGTGAGCGGGTGGAAATTCCAATTCTTTATGAAGACAATCATCTTCTTGTCGTTGAAAAGCCGGTTAATATACCCGTGCAGGAAGACAACACAAGGGATAAGGATCTGCTGACAATGCTGAAAGAGGATATTAAAATCCGTTATCAGAAACCGGGTAACGTCTTTTTGGCGCTTGTCCATCGGCTTGATCGTCCGGTTGGCGGTGTGATGGTTTTTGCCAAAACATCCAAAGCAGCCTCACGTCTCTCGGACGCTATACGCAGGGAAGCGTTTGAAAAGCATTATTTGGCCGTCGTGCGGGGACAGCCTCCGCAAAATCACGGCACGTTGGAAGACCATTTGCTGAAAGATCATCATAAAAACAAAGTTCATGTTGTTTCATCAAAGACGAAAAAGGCAAAAAAAGCGGTGCTGGATTATGAGATGATTGAAGAAAACGAGGAATTGAGTTTACTATCAATCAATCTTCAGACTGGGAGGCCTCACCAGATACGCGTTCAATTGGCGACCATCGGCTGTCCTATTTACGGTGATCAGAAATATGGGCATAAGGTCAATAAACCGGGCCAGCAGATTGCACTCTGGTCACATGTGTTGACGTTTGAACACCCGACAAAGAAGGATATGACAAAAAGTGAATCTTTGCCACCGGATGTGTACCCATGGCATCTTTGGCCGAACTTTTGCAAAAGGAGATGATGACAGTGGGGAAATCATTGCATACCTTTACGATTGCAACACATGAGAAACAATCGTTCACCAATCTTGACGGCTACCTGGACAAGGTACTGGAGGAAAGCAGTGTCCGGCATGGGATCATGGTTGTGTACTGTCCACATACGACTGGTGCGATTACCATTAATGAAAATGCCGATCCCGATGTTAAAACAGACCTGAAATTCGGGCTGGATGAGACATTTCCGAATAAACCACAATATGTCCATATGGAAGGCAATTCTGATGGGCATATGAAGTCATCTGTTGTCGGTGCAAGTGAGATGTTGATTATTGATGATGGCCGTCTGATTTTGGGCACGTGGCAAAGTGTTTATTTCTGTGAGTTTGACGGACCAAGGACAAGAACGGTTTATGTAAAAATATTGGAAGGTTAATAAAGGGTGGTAAACGAATGGGCAGCAAAGTAAAAATATCAGACCTCGCGGATGAAATGGGCATGCAAATGGATGAGCACTTTCAACTCATTAATAAAGAAACCGGTGAGATCATCTATATCATGGAAAAATTGGTCAGGATGGCAGAAGATGGTGAGCCATATGACCATTTGCCTGACTGGCAGCAGGAACAGATGGAGTTGGCCATCGACTTTGTGGAATATGATATGGAGAAATACTTACCAATCCCGTCACAATTTGACATCAACGAATACGGGATGATGGAAGATTTTTGCTTTTCCATCAAAGATTCCAATGCGCAGAACAAACTGCTGCACACCATACGCGGAAAAGGAGCCTTCAGACGGTTTAAGGATATGATTATCGACCTGGATCTGGCGGAAGATTGGTATAATTATCGGGATAAACGCTACAAGCAAATTGCAATCGAATTTTGTGAAGATCATGGGCTTGAATATGTTGAGTAAAAGGGAAGATAGTGATGAGCCGTCAAAAAATGGAGAAGATGGTACGCCTCATGCGGACGGGCTCCTGAAAGAAAAGGGATATATTAGTCCGGTGGATCTCTTAGTCGGAATGGATCGTCTGACGCCAAAGCAGATGGCAGATTGGCGCAGGAAAAAGATTCCTTATCTTGAGAGAGTGACGGTCGACGGACTGGGAAAAATGAATTTTATCTTGAAAACGCTGAACAAGTTCGCGAAAGCATATGAGCTTAAACCTTTGAAAACAGTTTACAAATCTTGGGGAAAAGAGCCCTAAAAACATTTACGTTTTTCAAAAACAGGAAATCCGTCTAGCGAGTAAAAGTATGCCACTCATTATGTGGCCAAGCGTGTTCGGAATAAATAAATTAAGGGGTGATTGTAAATGGCAGAATTAAAAGAATTGCAGTCAAAAGAGGAATTAGAGCAGGCATGGGGACGCTCAATGGAAAAACCGGTTCTATTTTTTAAGCATAGTACGACTTGCCCGATCAGCGCTGGTGCGTATAAAGAATATCAAACGTTTCTGGAATCCGCCGGCGATGATCTGGGTGTTTATATGGTCAAAGTGATTGAAAACAGAGAGATATCTAATCAGATAGCCGAAGAGACGGGTGTCAAACATGAATCCCCGCAGATTTTTCTGATAAAAAATAATAAAGTGCTCTGGCATACCTCGCATTCAAAGATAACCAAGGATTCTATAAATCAGGCATTGCAACAAGTGGTATAGCCAAACTGCTGCATTCTTGCTTTGCAGCAGTTTATGGTTTCCGAGATTATAATTTGTTTTTGCTGGGCGTCCATATTCCGAATGTAAATGAATAACAAAAGCAGTTTATCTATGATTTGTTAAGATTTCAAGGACGTTTGAGACAAAAACATCCTGATTAATTTTCAGGGCAATACGTGTACATTTTGGTCCAAAACAATTACTCGCCCCTGGTCGGAAGTCAGCAATACTTTTACCGTATGCAAATTTACCTTTATATTCAACCTTAACCTCTCTTTTTTTGTACTCATACAACCCGTCAATATCAAGCGTAGCCATTAAAGCAGCCAAATCGTGTTGCGGTGTTCCGGTAATACCTGGCTCTTGTTGTTGATAGTATTCATAATAGAAATCCAAGATCGGTTTGATGATCTTTTCTAAAGGTGAATCTGAACGCGTATCGATGAGATTGACGTCTCCCGGGCTCAATAAAGCATCCCTTGTCACATCCAAAGGTACGATTGTCAGGTTAGCGACATTTTGACAAACGTAATTAGCGGCAATCGGATCACCGTAAAAATTCGCTTCGGCTACTTCAGTCGCATTGCCAGGTTCCATAAAAGCTCCACCCATCAGATAGGTTTCTTTTATATCTTCCATCACTTCAGGACTTAAATAATGGGCAATGGCCAGAGAAGTGCATCGTCCGACATTAACGATTGTTACCTCATGACGGTTGTTCTTGATTAAATTAAACAGCTTACTGAAATTCGTACGATTTGCATAACGTTCTTCTGGCATTGGAGGATTGATTGGACCCAACCCTTCCATGCCGTGGATTTCAGGAAAAAAAGTAGGTTCTTCACCGCTCAGGGGACGTGTAGCACCAGCGATGACAGGAATATCTGTACGGCCTGCCAGTTCCAACAAGTACTCGACATTTCGATATGCTTTTTCTCGATCGATGTTTCCGTAACCACTGACCACTCCAAGTAGCTCTACCTCGGGATTCTTCAGCGCGTAAGTCAACGCGATAGAATCATCTATACCTGTATCGGCAAATAAGATTATTTTTTTCATTGAATCACCTCAACCTACCTTATGAAAAAAAGATAGTGTTTGCTTGTATGTTTGTCCGATGAGAGGCTTCTGAAGTGGAGAAAACGGTTAAAAGCTTTTCCGACAGGACCGCGTTTTTGAAGAAGTTTCAAAATAAAATGCTGGACCAACGTAATGCCGTATTTCGAGGGTGTCAATTATAAATGGAATGGCATGCCTGCCGTATGGTCAGGATCGTAGTGATAAATAACCATTGGCTTGGCTCATTCTAATTTTCCGTAGTAGGCAATTGAAAGAACTGCATTCCGGGTTGGCATTCTTTTAAGTTATTGACGGGGATTAACTGGATTCCGTCATATTGTTGAGCACTATGTGATACAAGTACGCCATGACGCACACAATTTCGGTAAAGGTCAGGCAGTTATAAATTTCTAAAACTGAAGGGTTATGTTGAGGGGGCGAATGAATTTTACGCGCACTTATAATGAATGATACTTAGCAAGAAAAATCGCATCAAAAGGTCAAATGAACCTCATTCAGGCAAGAGGCCAGTAACACATCCATGTATTATAAACCTTGTGAAAACACTGTCATAGTGCGCTTTTTGCGGATTTTTGCTTACCTATGAACTGTCGAACTTGAGTTTAAAATTCTGTTTAAATCTTACTATAAAAATGAGACTGGGACATAACAAAAATGACCAACGCTAAAGGCAAACAATAAGTTGCCTTAGCGGAGGAAATATACGGAGACTCCTGCGGGATTAAAGGCATAGGTGAGACCCCGCAGTGCGGCAGCAATCTTTTCTGCGAGGAGCGTATACCTCACAGAGATAGCTTGCAACGCGACGAGCACGAGGAGGCTCACCAGCCGCCCGCGGAAAGCGACGAGCTGAACATCCACCGAGT
>NZ_DATGTI010000180.1:0-40210 GCF_035301925.1 Lentibacillus sp.
TATGCACTCAGTTCCGGAGCATCTGAAGGATGGGGCATCACATTCAAATCAGGCGGCGATTCAATCACGTCAGCAACCGTTGAGCCTAATGGGTCCAAGGATATAACGGTTGAAGTAACACCACCTAAAAATGTGAAAGCAGACACGTACGAAATTCCAATCAAAGCAGCAACGAGCAGTACATCCGGCGAATTGACTTTGGAAGCGGTCATAACAGGGTCATACAGTGTTGAAATAACAACACCCTCAGGCAACTTAAGCACCGACCTTAATGCAGGCAGCGATAAAGTGATCGATTTGGTCGTCAAAAATAATGGGACAGCCGATCTGACCGATGTGAGTCTCAGTGCTTCAACGCCCCCTGACTGGGAAGTGGAATTTGACGAAAGTACCATTTCAACCATAAAAGCCGGTGAACAGGCGTCTGTACAAGCTACTATGACAGCACCGGATGAGGCCATAGCCGGCGATTATGTCACGACGTTCACCGCAGAAACGGATCAAGTATCATCCGATGCTGATTTCCGAGTTTCTGTGGAAACATCAACACTATGGGGTATCATTGGTGTCCTCATCATTCTCGGCGTCATTGGCGGGTTATATTATATTTTCAAAAAATACGGGAGGAGATAACCTATGGGGCAGCCGATCATTGAACTGAACGAAATCACCAAGCAATATGATGACCAGTTTGCGATTGATCATTTATCTCTATCCATTCTAAAAGGCGAAATTTACGGGCTGCTTGGTCCAAATGGTGCCGGTAAAACGACTGCCATTCTGACCATACTAGGCCTCAGCGAACCGACATCCGGACAGGTACATGTCGCAGGCATCAATTCCACCCGCCAGCCGATCGAGGTTAAACGTAAGGTCGGTTATCTGCCCGATGATCTGGGATTCTATCAACATATGACAGGCTTTGAAAATCTTCTTTTTACAGCGGAACTGAACAATATCCCAAGAAATATGGCTAGAGAACGTGCCCATGATTTACTGGAGAGAGTCAATCTGATTGAATCCGCCAGTAAAAAAACCGGAAAATATTCACGCGGGATGAAGCAACGTCTTGGACTGGCAGATGTACTGATGAAAAATCCCGAGGTCATCATTCTCGATGAACCAACACTTGGTATCGATCCGGAAGGTGTCCGCGAACTGCTGAAAATGATTCGGGACTTAAACGAGCAGGAGAATATCACTGTTCTGCTGTCATCCCATCATTTGCATCAAGTTCAGCAAATATGTGACCGGGCAGGGATTTTTGTAAACGGTAAGCTGTTGGCAGAAGGGGATATCGAAAGCCTGGCTAAACAATTATTGGTTGAAGATTCGTTTGTCATTACAGTATCGGCCAATCCGGTCAATGAGGAACTAATTCAAAAAATCAGCTCGATTGATGGCGTCAACAAAGTCGATAACGAGAAGTCATATTTGGAGGTTTACTGCAGCCGGGATGTGACACCACAGATCAGCAAAATGGTTGTTGAGTCAGGTAGTGCGCTGCTTCATATAACCAATAAGAATTTTGGGCTCGACGAAATTTACCACCGTTATTTTGAAGGACGTGAGCAACATGAATCTGTCTAACCGATTAAAGAAGCTGAACTTATCGGGCGTATTTCCCGCTGAAAAAGAAAAGACGAATGTCAACAGAAGTGCTTTTTTTGCCCTTGTAAGAAAAGAATTTACTGATAACATCAGAAGCTGGCGAATCATCATTCTGCTGGCCATTATTACCCTGACATGCATTGGATCATTGTATACAGCGGTTACAACGATTCAGGATGCCATTGATCAAAGTGGGGAGAATGGTCAACAAATCGGGAAAGATTCCTACCTGTTCCTTAAATTGTTTACAGTATCAGATGGCACCTTACCAAATTTTGTTACCTTTGTCACCTTTCTTGGACCTTTACTCGGCATAGCCCTTGGATTTGATGCGATCAACTCCGAACGGAACAAAGGAACACTGAGCAGACTAATGTCCCAGCCGATACCACGGGATTATGTTCTGAATGCTAAATTCGTCGCAGCCTTACTTTTAAATATTGTGCTGTTCTTTTCTCTCGGGTTTCTAGTTATGGCTCTTGGCATTTTGATACTCGGGATACCGCCAACCTTTGAAGAATTCGCCAGAGTCTTTTGTTTTCTCATTCTATGCATCGCATATATCGCATTCTGGCTTAATCTGGGGATTCTGTTTTCCGTGTTATTCCGACAGGCAGCAACGTCAGCACTCTCCAGTATTGCTGTATGGTTATTTTTCAGTGTATTTTACAATATGATCGTGCAAATGGCTGCAAAATCCATGTTTTCATCTGGCAGCATCACAAATCAGGAACAGGCTATCAATGCGCAGGGGTCGATTTTGAATTTCATGCGCTTGTCACCGAACTACCTGTTCAGCGAGTCAACAACCACCCTGCTTTCACCGACAGTCAGGAGTCTTGGACCACTGACAACCCGACAGACGACAGGTGCCATACCGAGTCCGTTGCCGCTGGATCAGAGCCTGCTTCTGATTTGGCCGCAGCTGACCGGTCTGATCGCAGCAACGTTGATCTGTTTTGCGATTGCCTACATGCTGTTTATGCGCCAGGAAATCCGGTCGAACTAAAAAGCCGTTGCTGGCTCCTATAAAACCGTATTTAGCAAAATCAGAGCCTGTTTTGAAAAAATTGATCAAAACAGGCTTTTAATACTTACTATCGAGGAATTTTATGTGATTTAGCACGCTAAATTTAATATGATTTATTTTTCTCCACCGAAAGTGAACTACTTACATAGTGAGACAACCTCTTTTCCAAATTATCTTAGAGTAGCATCATGACCATGAATCTGCCGGACGATTTCTTTTTCTTTCTTCGGCGGATGAAGGAACAGTGCCAATATAAATGCGATAAACGCAAGAATCGTACTGCCCATAAACGCCCACTCAAATCCAACAACTTGTGAGAGTCGTCCAGCCAGCTCCGGTGATGTATCTGCAGCCGGTACAAAACTGTTGTTCCCCATGGCAACGAGTGTTACTAGGATTGCCGTGCCAATCGACGCGGAAATTTGCTGCATTGTATTGGCCATAGCAGACCCATGTGCATACCATTTTGGCGGGAGCTGGTTCAAAGCAGACGTCATGACTGGCATCAGCGCAAACGACAGGCCAAACATGCGAATCGCGTAAATAATTGTCAGATACGTGAAAGTCGTCTCCAATGACAATCTCGTAAACATAAACGTCGTAACGGTTACAACACTCATACCGATCAGTGCAAGCCATTTGGCACCATACTTATCAAACAGCCGGCCGGTGATGGGTGACATAATCCCGATCACGATGGCTCCCGGAAGCAACATCAGTCCTGATTCAAGCGGCGTAAACTGCAATACATTTTGCATGAACAGCGGCAGCAGCGTTTCCGCTCCAATCATCGAAATCAGAACGGTCATTGTAATCACGATCGCCAAGGTGAAAATCCGAAATTGAAAGACACGGAATTCCAGCATTGGTGTTTCGAGTACAAGCTGCCGCCAGATGAATAAACCAATCACAACGATGCCAATTGCGATCGAGCTGATAACGACAGTGCTTCCCCAGCCTGTCTCGGAAGCAATACTGAATCCATACAAAAATGAACCGAAACCGACTGACGACAAAAAGATCGATAAGACGTCGATTTTGGGTTTTCGGAGATCGGTCACATTCCTCAGAAAAAGTGCCGCAACGGTAATCGTAATGGCAACAATCGGGAGTACGGTATAGAACAGGGAGCGCCACGAAAAATGTTCCAAAAGCCATCCGGACAGTGTCGGACCAATCGCCGGACCAAACGCAATCACAATTCCGATCATCCCCATGGCGGTACCGCGTCGTTCAACGGAAATAACCGCCAGGAGTACTGTCATCAAAAGCGGCAACATAATACCCGATCCTGAAGCTTGCACAACACGTCCCAACAGGAGCACTGGATAAGCAGGAGCTACGGCTGCGATGGCAGTGCCTGCACCGAATAATCCAATCGCGGTTAAAAACAATCCTCTGGTCGTAAATCGGTCAATCAGAAAAGCTGAAACCGGAATCATAATCCCATTAGTCATCAAGAAAGCCGTTGTCATCCATTGCACTTCCCCCTGCGAAATAGAAAATGCCTCCTGAATCGTTGGAAGTGCGGTTGCCAGTAATGTTTCATTGATGATTCCCATAAATGCACCTGTTAATAAAGCCGTAATCATCAATGCTTTTTGTTTTGGTGGCAAATCCCAGGAAGTTGCTGTATCACTCATGTTAAATCTCCTTTCCATACTTCCCATGTCGTTAAAATGGCTGTTAATTGTTTTTTTAGATTTGAACGGCGGTAAAGCTGGAAGAGTAACGCATCGACCAGAAATTCACGAGGTTTTTTCTGCTCAAGTTCTTCAATCAATAGATCAATCGTTTGCATATCTTTTTCAGTAGATGGCATTTTTTTTGGCTCCGTGTGTAATTCTGAGCGTATCGCACCCAAATCCTGCTTCATGTTCTCCAAAAACGAAACACGACTGACATCATCGTTATAACAACCCGGCAGTACCGGAAAAATATGTTCATCATTTGCCACAATCGCCTGAAGGCACTCTGCGATAAAATCCCCCAGCCTATCCAAAGGCAAAGTGGGCCCCCTCCAGATAATCCACATCAAATAGCTGTGGATAATACCTTCCATAACAACTGCCAAATCACTTAAGTACTTTTTGGATTTCGGTCCGAACACTTCCAATAATGCGTGTTTATGCCATTCATGGAGCTTATGCTGTATGTAGTCCAGACATTTGGGTATTGCTCCTTTTTCGTTTGGAGGAAAATCAGTCACAACAGCGTGGAAAAAGTACCGGTAATCAATTGATTTTTTCAGTTCAATGGCGATTTTCTTTTTAAGTACCAGTAAAGGCGATCCTTGTAAATCTTTCGAAAAGCGATCTGCTTCCCGAAACATCTCATCATAATAGCGCTGTAGTAATTCCAAAATCATGCTTTCTTTAGAATCAAAATGTTTATAAAAACCGCCCTTGGAAATACCGCATGCACTTGTGATATCCTCAACAGAAGTCGCATGAAAGCCGTTTTTCTGAAACAGCTGTACAGCTGCATCCAGCATTTCCTCTTTTCGCTGTGCCATCATATCCCCCTTTTGACTATTCAGTAACTATTGGTGAATTCAGAGTCACCGCTATATCGTAACATATGAAATTTTAGGATACAACCGATTGATAAAAAGAGAATTCTGAAGATTAAAAGGTCGCACATTTTGGTGAGGATGTCGCATGTTTTGGGGTTACTGCCACTCGTTTTGAACCGATTTTCGCTCGTTTTGGACCGAATCTCACATGTTTTTAATAACAAATTTTCTGCAAAAAAATGCCAGGATAAGATGATCACTTATCCCAGCATAACCTATTATCTAATTTCCAGCTTAGTCCTGCATTTTTTCCAAAAAATTCTTCAATACATGGACAGTCTGCACACAATCATTCAAATCTGACCACTCTGCTGGATTGTGGCTGATGCCGCCTTTGCTTTGTGTAAACAGCATAGCAACCGGCCATTTCTCACCGATGATCATGGCATCATGTCCTGCCCCGCTCGGGAGACGGTATGACTGAATCATTTTTTCCGCAAATGATTTCTCGAGCAGCTGCTGCTTTTCTTCTTCAATCGGTACTGGTGCCACACGCATTTTCTCGATATGCTCTACACTAATCTGATGCCTGTCAGCTACGTCTTCCGCCAGTTCCAATACCTGATCAACAAGGCTGTCCCGGGTTTCCTTAAAAATATCACGAATGTCGACATAAAGCGTTACACTTCCGGGAATGACATTTACACCATTCGGATTTAAATTTAATTTTCCAACTGTTGCAACAGCGGTATCACTAACCGAACCTGGAAGCTTATTAACACGGGCAATAAATTCGCTTGCTGCCACCAACGCATCCTGCCGGTCATTCATGGGCGTGTTTCCGGCATGGCCCGCTTCACCGGTAAATGTGAACTCAAGCCAGCACGGCCCGGCAATACCAGTGACAATCCCACATGGCAACTCTTCATGTTCCAGCTGTTTCCCCTGCTCAATATGGACTTCTGCAAACATTTCAATTTCTTCGTTGCCACGTTCAGCACCAAGATAACTGTCCACACTTAAGCCAATAGCCTCTAAAACTTCCGAGAAATGCATCCCGTCCTGATCAACAAGCTTTAATTTTTCCTCGATATCGCCCTTGCCGACAACTGCCTCACTTCCATGAAATCCGCCATTGAACCGGGCACCTTCTTCGTCGGTAAAAACAACAACTTCATATGGTTTCTCAGGATGATATCCGGTTGCTTGCCACGCTTGGGCCACTTCAAGTGCTGCGAGAACACCCAATACACCATCAAAATGCCCGCCATCCGGAACGCTGTCCAGATGTGACCCGCTCAGAATAGCTGGCAGATCATTTTTCTTACCTGCAAGAAGCCCAAAGATATTTCCGGCACCATCTTGACGGACCTCCAATCCGGCTTCACGCATCCATTTTGAAACCAATTCTTTTGCTGCCTTTTCTTCCTTGGAAAATCCCGGGCGATGTGAACCATTGTTTTCAGTGAGACCTATTTCAGAAATGGCATCCAGCCGTTTTGCCAGACGCTCACCGGAAATACCGTCAACATTATGTACTGCATCATATCCTTGCATTAAATCGTCATACAAAACCCCCATATGAAACGCCCCTTTTACTATAATAGATTACAAGAATAACCTGTCTCAGATGATATCATGTCTCAGTTAATATCGCATGATCAATGTCATTTGCAGTGCAACGATAATCATTCTAGCAGATTCAAACGATACTCTCACTTCTTTCGGTATGGTCATATCAGGAAAAATAGTCCTGCTCACTCCTATAATCAAAATGAATCCGGAAAAAGTGGCATCTTAAGGTAAAAAAATTTTTTCATTTGTATGCCCCAAAACGCTGAATCCTTTCGATTATAGGAGTAAAGGGAGGGTGGTTAAAGATATAAAGACAATTCGGTTAACCGGGGACGATTGGTTCCCAAGGAGAATCAACGGAGGATAAAACTACCTTTAAGCAACTTTCAGGACTGTGGGAAAGCGCAACTTAAGATTAAACAAAATCCGCCATCTGCCCAACACTCTTTTTATTTTTATCATATTTTATTAGTGTAACTTTACGTAAAGGAGTGAAGGAAGGTGGATTCAAACAAGCATAACCGGCCCGGACGTTTTGATATCGATATGTCCCCATTCAGGGACCTGATGGGACAGATGGACGCTTTCTTTAACCAATCGTTCAAGCAGATGAATTCAGTTTTTAATATGCGCCCATTTTGGATTGATGTAAATGAATACGATTCTGAAGTTATCGTCACAGCAGAACTGCCGGGTTATAAACGGGACGAAATCGAACTGGAAATGATCGGTCACCAATTGCGGATCGCAGCACAAGCTGATGCAAGTCAAGAGGATAATAGCGGCCGCAACAAAAGCCAATCATTTCAGCGAACCGAGCGCACCATTGCTTTGCCATTTCCAATTCCAAAAGCAGAAACAAAAGCATCCTTTCATGATGGGCTGCTGAAAGTCACCATTCCAAAAAAGGATTCCGAAAGAACTTTTCTGGAGATTGACGAATAGACGGGTCGGCTCTACAAAAGGGAAAAGCTCCCAAGTGGAATCATTTTCAGACTTTAACAAGCCTTCAATCATAGTGTGGATTGCCGGCTTCAATTGATTTTCCCCTGCAATTAAACCGTGCATCTAAACATTTGAAAACCAAGCTGTTCGGACAGTGGTGGCCTATCATCCACTGGCTGCCAGACAGTGGCCAAATCTGTGGTCATTGTTTGCAGAAGATTGGAAGTTTGTTGCCAACAGCTTTAAAATCAAGTGAATGGGCTGACCATCAGGATGACTTCCCCGATTTTCCGTGTATTAACATCACAGTACACACGATGATATTTCAAGTTTTTAAGCATCAATAGTTTCCTGTCCACACTTTCTGTTCATCCATGCATATGATAGCACTATCCATGTTAAGGAGGTGCTTTTTAATGAGTGCAGGATATGCAGGAGGCGGCGGTGGTTTCGCCCTGATCGTCGTATTGTTCATTCTCCTCATCATCGTTGGTACTGCCTACGCTGGTGGCGGCTTCGGTGGAGGCTTCGGCGGCGGTTATTAAGAAGTCTTTTATCCGTTAGCCATGTTTTTTCCAGTTATGACGGTAGGCTTATGGAAAACCTCCATAAGCCTTTTGTCATTTCCGGGAATGATGAACAAGATCGCAGCGGGGCCATATATTTCAAATCAAACATAAATTTCATCCTTTAAGGAAAACTAAACCCATAAAAAATGAAGGAGTGTCATGTTAATGGGAATGTTTGAAGGTAAACCGCAAGAGGAGCCGTTTCATTCCGGGGAGATTTATCATCTATGGTCCTATCTGTACAGTACAAAAGCAACTTTAGTGACATTGCAAGTTTTAACCAATCATACAGGTGACCATGATTTGCAAACCTTATTAGAAGATCTTACAGAGAACAGTTTCACACAGGAGGAACAACAGGTTGAGGCGATTTTAAAAGAGACAGGCATCCGGCTTCCACCTGCTCCGCCGGACCGGCCAAATGTGGAAATACAGGATATTCCCGCCGGTGCCCGCTTTAATGATGCGGAAATTGCCGGACTTGTCCAAAAGGAATTAATGACAGGACGGCTATTATGCAGTTATATCATCGGTATTGCCATTCGGGAAGATATCGTTGAATTGTTTGAGGAATTCCATACACAAAAATCAGAATATGAAAACAAGCTTTTAAACATCACAAAAGAAAAAGGATGGCTTGTATCTCCGCCAATAAATGTAAAATAAACGTACTAATGTCTCGGGAGTGAGAGAACGTGGCATCTAAAAACAAAGGCATGACCATAACCGCAATCGGTTCCATTCCACTCATTATGACCCTGGGAAATTCGATGTTAATCCCCATTTTCCCGGCAATGAAATCTTCCTTAAGTTTATCACAAATGCAGGTGAGTTTGACCATCACGGTTTTTTCCATAGCCGGTGCGATATTCATCCCGGTTGTCGGCTATCTCTCCGACCGGTTTTCACGAAAAATCATTATTCTGCCATCCCTTATTTTATATGGGCTCGGCGGTCTGCTGGCGGGGTTCGCTGCCGCTTCTTTTTCCCATTCCTATGTATGGATTTTAATCGGGCGGACGCTGCAGGGTGTTGGTGCAGCCGGGACCGCACCCATTGCCATGGCACTCACCGGTGATTTATTTAAAGGCGGTGAGCAGAGCCGTGTGCTCGGAATATTCGAGGCATCAAACGGGCTGGGAAAAGTCTTATCCCCTATATTGGGGTCTCTGTTAGGGTTAATGGTCTGGTATGCTGTGTTTTTTGCCTTTCCGGCCGTATGCCTCATCGCCATTTTACTCGTCGGGATCTTTGTTAAGGAGAAGCGCAACCTTCAGGCCCCACCTCCATTCAACAAATATGTCCATGGTTTATTAGATGTGTTTAAATATGAAGGAAGATGGCTTCTTACGACATATCTTGCCGGTGGGACATGCTTATTCACCTTGTTTGGTATTCTGTTTTTCTTATCGGATGTTCTGGAACAGACATATAACATTGACGGTGTTATAAAAGGGTTCATTTTGGCGATACCTTTGCTTATTATGGTTACGACATCATACATTACCGGAAGCAAGATCGGGCAAAATCTGGAGAAAATGAAAAAAATTGCTGTCCTTGGGTTTATTTTCATGACGATTTCATATGGATCACTCGTTTTTGTCGAAAGACTCGTCCCCTTTTTGGCAGTGCTTGGCATCAGCAGTGTTGGCGCGGGGCTGATATTACCATGTGTGAACAGTATTATAACCGGTGCCGTTAAAAAGGAACGAAGAGGATTTGTCACATCTTTGTATGGATCTGTCCGGTTTCTCGGTGTTGCGGCCGGACCACCCATTTTTTCCCGTTTAATGGACTGGTCCAGAACAGGCATGTTTATATCGCTCGCAGTATTTACGCTAATAGTCGGACTTCTTGTATTACTCCTTATTCGTGTCAAAGGGAAAGATGGAAAGAAAAATAAAGCTACACCCATACGATATAAATATTTATAATCGGCTTATTCTAAAAGAACATGACGGCTAAGTTCCCGGCTAACAATGGTTGCGAAACGTTAAACATGTCCACGCCAATACCGGAAATCAGCATGTCCTGTGTGTCGAAAGTTCGTGGTAACGTCATTCCGGGCAGCGGACTTACGCGTATGTGATGACTTCTGCAGTTAGCGGTTGACGTGGACAGATTTAGCAGAAGGTCCTCTGTTCGATGTGTCATTTTCACCGGACTTTTTGATCAACCCTTATATTTTTTTGCGCCAGTTTAATGTATACACATGGTAAACATCAAGACGGCATACCAAATCAACCATGGTGGTCGAAATCCATTGACTTATGAGAGCTAATATAATGATTTCCCAGCTAATAACAACCGCTGTCATGATAAAAATAGAAGTGTTTATTAAAAATAGCGGTTTGCCCGGCAGAATATTCTGTCCGTGAGAAATCATGAAGGCAATGACGCCGACACCTCCATTGGAAACACCCTGGCGCATCAGAATACCGATTCCGGTTCCAAGGAAAAGAGAGCCAATGACAAGATCAAGTAAAAGGTTCCTGTGAACGATCAAAAAGGCAGTCTCAAAAAAATCGACCGATAAAGAAGTCATCGTAATGCCAATAAATGTCCATAATGCAAATCGTTTACCCAAATACTGTACACCAAGCATAAGCATTGAAAAATTGACAATCCAAAGCGAAGGACCCATATCAATGTTGAACCAATGATTCAATAATATCGCTATGCCGCCTGCACCGCCGGATGGTATGGACTGGGGAAATAAAAACAATCCCATTCCAAAGCCTTGCAGGGCGCCACCCGCAAATACTAGTCCATTTTTAATCAAATATTGTTTCATGGGTTCCCCCTTATCAGGAACAGTGATTCGCTTCCGGCTCGTACAACGCTCCCTCCCCTAATGCTTATTCGAACTCAACAATTTTAATGAATGAACCATAACTTCACTCAGTGGGCACTTTTTTTCCGCCGAAAAAGGGGAACAAAGGATAAGTACTCGGGCGTTCTGTACGGGCACCCCACGTGAGATGATTGTGCAGCCCTAACCGGATCGGGCCGTTATGGGCAGTTATCCCCTTTTTTAGGGGGATTGCTGCCCGTTACATGCGTGATAAAGTAAAAAACTGACTAAAAAGAAGTTATGCCAGTAGCCGAAATAACCGTTTTCGTAGGAGAAGCAGGATCAGATCTGCAGCAAATCGAGCAGGTCCTGAACCATCTGAATGGAATTGAACGTGTCTTGGCTGATACCGATGACGGCGAAATAAAGATCGCGTTTGATGCTGAACAAATTTCTGGAAAACAAATTGTAGGGACATTACAGAAACACGACGTGAACACCATATAACACAAAAAGCCTGCATTATTTAATTTGACCCCGTGAATGAATTAATGAAGGAAGGACATTCTAAAACTGGAAGGATGTTTCGATAAAATTGTGAAGGAGGATGACAATGGGAATTTTAGGTGGAAACCCCAAAGAAGAACCCATGCACTATGGAGAAGTCTTCGGTGTATGGATGTTCCTAACCGCAGCAAAGGGTATAATTGCAGGCAATCAGACGCATCTCAACCATGCAGGAGATGAGGACTTGAGGAAATTGCTTGAAGAAGTAATTCAGGCTTCACAACAAGAAGTCAAGCAGATTGAAACACTCTTGAAAAATAATGGTGTCGGTCTGCCACCAACACCCGCGGAACGTCCGAAAGCTTCCCGGGAGGATATTCCAGCCGGCGCTCGTTTTCAAGACCCGGAAATTGCAGTCGCTGTATCCGGTGAAATTGCTGCAGGATTAGTGTCATGCAGTAAGATAATGGGTGAATCAACACGGGAGGATATTGCCATGATGTTTGGACAATTCCATACACAAAAGGCAGCTCTTGGAGCAAAAGCCCTCAGACTTAATAAAGAAAAGGGCTGGTTAGTGCCTCCCCCTCTGCACCATAGTAAAGTTGACGATTAATAATCGCTAATTGGCTTAAACTGTTACAACTGCGGCTTAACTTCATTTGGAACCGGCTCAAGTTGTCACCATTTCCGCCCAAGTTCACAATTTCCCGGCCCAAGCTGTCACAATTGTCTGTCCGAAATTTTATTTTGCACAAAAAAGAGAGCAGACTACCAGTTAGTCTGTTCTCTTTCTTATCGGTTAAAAAATGGTCACCTGTTTATCAGCTAATAAGCCATATCTGAATCATGATAATACTTAAATTCCAGCAAATTATTGGCGGGGTCGATCAGGAAAAATGTCATATGTTCCTCCTGCTTTCCTTCAAACCGTACCATTGGCTTTTTAAAAAATGGCAAGCCCTGGCTTGTTGCAAATTCCAATGTCTGATCATATTCTTCTTTATCCAGAAACGTCACTCCAAAATGACGTGGGTACATTTTCGGCTCCTCATCGATACTTTCAGGACTTAAATGACATACCACCTGATCACCAAAGAAATCGAACGTTACCCGGTCACTATACTTTCTGGCAAGTTTACACCCTAAATTCTCATAAAACGCTACTGTTTCATCCAATTCCTTACAAGGTATGGCTAAATGAAACACCTTATTTGTTTTACGCATATTATGCCTCCTATTAATAAAGTGAAACTTCATTCAGTGGGGTGCTTTTTCCCACTGAATCAGGGGAACAAAGGCTAAGAACGCAACGTCCTGTTGCAACGCCTTTGTGACCTGCATCGTGCAGGCCCGAACAGAATCGGGGATAGCCGCCGTTATCTGGCGGGTTACTGACCATCAGATGCGGAAAAAATCAGAACATTACAGATAAAATGTATCTGAACGCAATCCTAAACGAAGCGTCTCCACTGAAATGACATCTGATAACGCGATATTGGCAAGGTTAACATCCGGGCCAACATGCTGAATGAAAAATGTTTGCATTTTTTTATTAGGCGCTTCAAAAATAAGTTTTTCAAATGGAATGCCTGAGTGAACAATCTGATCAAAAATATCTAATCGAATACCGCCATCTTCCCGGCACATGCCACTCGTACCACTTTCTCTCGCTTCGGTCATCACCTTTTCCGCTCCAGCTTCCAGGTCCTCCTGAATGTTGTCAACCCATTCAGTCGATTTCTGGCCATTGGACATGACTGTATCCTTGTTCCCCACTTCACTAAAGACGGTAAATTCACTTGAGAACACCTTGACAAAAGAAGCCTTTTCTTTATTCGAAATCGACATTGTTCCATTGGATATTTCGACATAGTTACATTTAAATTTTTGGCAGTAATCGTAATATTCCTCTACCTGATCCCGACTGAGAAACTTTTCGAACAATGTACCACCGAAGAAAAATTCAATCCCCTGCTCCCGCAAACAATCGATTTTTTGCTCCAAATAATGCGTTACAAGTGATGTGCCCCAGCCGAACTTAACAAAATCAATATAATCACTTGCACTTCGGATTGTATCCATAAACAAATTTAAGGGGGATCCATTATCAATTAAAATCGTTAATCCTTTTTCTCTCGGCTTCAGCTCCCTTTCCGGCAGAATCAATTCTGTCTCCATCATACATGACCCTCTCAATCATCGGTATTTCTGTATTCTTATTAACTTTCATGACAAAATCAGTATCCAGTTCTCTGATGCAATGATCAATATCTTCATGGATAAAGGCTGTATTGTCCTTGTCAAAAAATTTTTCGGCCGTCTGTGAATGCTTTATTCTTTCCTTCACCGCTTGACCCGAAATAGAATTGGCATTTTCCAATATACTTTTTATATACGCCGCACAAGCCAGATCATGGTCCCCGCTTGGGTGGGAAGCCATGATATGGACCGTTTTTTCTTTGTCATCGGCCATTTTTTCTCTGATAAATTCTGCTGTCCGTCTCGCATTCGTAAATCCTGTCACAAATACATGATTGGATGACAAACTGTTTAAAGCTGCCTGCACCCCGTTCGTTGTTTTCTGAACAAGTGTTTTCCCGTCAAGATTTTGTTGCTGGAGGTGATATGGTGAGTTGCCAAAATCGAACCCTTCAATCGCCAAACCATCTGTCTCCCCTGCCAAAAGATATTCCGGATTTCTTTTCTTTATTGAAAATGCCTGATTTGCTGTCTTCACAAGGTAAATACGACTGACACCTTGCCGGAAAGCGTAATGCGCGACGGTAAATGCCCGAATAACATCAATGACGATTGTAATATCAGCAGCCGCTGTTGGTGGTGTTCTGCCTTGATGGATTGAAATTTGCATGGCTTATTCTCCTCATTTTAAAATGTCATCATTGACAGGGTGGTTGGTTAACCGGGCACAGCTTACACACAGTATATTCGCCTAAGCGATATCCGTTACTTTCTTTTAAGAAAACCTGCCGAAATCTATGAGCCCGTTAATTTAACAATGACTGAGCCCATTGAATACATTGATTTAAGGCAAACACCCAGCCAGAAATTTTTGCAGTAAATTGGAGTGGAAACTATGGCAAAAAAATTAACCTTTGATAACTGGAATAACACGGCTCAAGAAAAGCTCAACAGTGAGTTAAGTGATTTTATGGATGTGATTAAGTGGGCTTTTCAGTCGTATGAGGACAAAATTATCTACGCCTGCAGCTTTGGTGCAGAGGGAATCGTTTTGATGGATCTCATTGCCAAAGTTAATCCGCGGGCAACGATCGTCTTTTTGGATACGGGGTTACACTTTAAAGAAACGTATTCGCTCATCGAAAAGGTAAAAGATCGCTATCCAAAACTTCATATAAAAATGGCTAAACCAGCCTTAACAGTCGAACAGCAGGCAATGGCATATGGCGATAAGTTGTGGGAACGTCAGCCAAATTTGTGCTGTCATATGCGAAAAATTGAACCCTTGCAGCAGGAGCTGAAAGGCGTGGATGCCTGGTTTTCCGGTCTAAGACGTGAACAATCGGTCTTTCGTAAAAATACCGAATATATTAACAAGGACAATAAGTTCAAACGTGTGAAAATTTGCCCGCTCATCCACTGGACATGGGACGATATTTGGACGTATATCGATATCAACCAGCTGCCTTATAACGAATTGCATGACCACAGCTATCCAAGTATCGGCTGTGAAATGTGTACATTGCCCGTTAAAAGCGGATTGGATGCACGATCAGGCAGATGGGCAAATTTTGAAAAGAAAGAGTGTGGACTGCACCAAGCATGAGCAGGAATTTTCATATTATAATTGCTGTCACTGATTATGATTGGTCAAAACCCTAAAAAAAGCATACCAATCATAAACTGGTATGCTTTTTAGCTTATTATATTTCGTTTAGCACCTATCATGAGAGACTGGAAGTCGATTCGGACCGAGCAGTCGAATTCAATATCTAATTGGCCCCCGAATTTATGCTTCCGATCTTTCAACATAGTCTCTTCTGTTTAATGCACTTATTCTATTTAGGCTGCAGCAAGTCCTTTCCACTCTGCCATCGCTCTGCCATAAATTTTTCCGACTCGCCTGTGTTACCGTTAATGTAAAACGTCTCATTGATTAACCCGCTCCGAACGGCGACTTTCCACAGCGGCAGATACGTCAGGGAAATGTCTCTAATCTCATGCCTCGGCTTTTTCAAAATATACGAGCGGTTAATTTGCTTTTCCTGAACATTTTTTACATACCGTTCAGCATCAGCCTTGTCAGATATACGCATCTGGACGAGGCGGCTCTGATCAAGCTGCTGATTTCTAATCGGCGGTACCCGGGAAAATACCCCTCGATAACCTGATACAGCATCAACAAAAATCATATTTGGCTGTTTTCGAGGCGGAAATGGCGGCCGATCGGCAATAACCAGTGTTTTGGCAAGCCAGAATGGATGATAGACTAATTCACATCGCTTTACATGTTGTTGTAAATAATTTTCATCTATTGTACGATTCAGCCGAGCTTTAATGCCAGCTGCCTTATAAACATACTTATATAATTCATTTTGTGAAAAGGGTGGTTTATCCCCTATTAATGTTATAGACGCATCGGTCGTTTGCACGCGGCATCATCCTATCTGCTATTCCAAATGAGTATGGTAATGGTCCACCATTGCCTGCGTCTCTTTTGACGGTGGTTCGGTCATCAAGCTGACGACAATCATCAAAATCAATGAAACAGGTGCTCCGATAATTGGCTCGGCATTGGTTGGCAGCCATCCGCCAATGATTAGAATGAGGAAGACGAGGGCTCCGCCAAGCATCCCAGTCAATGCGCCCAACATGTTAGCACGCTTCCACCATATACCGAGAACGATTGGAAATCCGAAAGATGACAGCAGAAATCCGCCGACCCAGCCGACCATAATCGCAATCAGCCCTGGTGGATCGATCGCAATCATGATACCAACAATACTCGCAGCAATCATGACTACAAGCCCCAGCCCGGTCACGAATCGTTCGCTGGCTTTTGGATTGATATGTTCTTTATAAATATCATGCGCAATACCTGCTGAAATCGCCAGAAGCATGGCATCGGCAGACGACATAATCGCTGCCATCAGACCGGCAAGCATGACACCACCCAGAATCGCCGGAAGATACTGTTCAATGACCGAAACGAAAATCATATCCGTATTATCAAGTGTGTCTACGATTCCCATACTCGTTCCTGCAGCTGTAACAAAGAAACCAGCTATAAACAACGTTAAATAAAGCAGACAGGCCCACATGGCTGAACGGCGGGCTGTTTTCGCATCACGGGATGCAAAGTTACGCATGACCACCGATGGCGAAATGATCCCAAACCATAGAAACGCAATAAATAGCCCGAAGTAGGACATCCAAGGCTGTGTGATATCACCGAACGCCGGATCAACAGCCATCGCATCATTGATCAGTGAAACAACACCATTATGATCAACCATTATAAATAAAGCCAAAATAACAATTCCAATGAGCATGATGGCACCCTGAATCAGGTCTGTATAGGTAATCGCCCACATACCTCCGAGAGCTGCATAAAGCGTAAATCCCAAACCTAAAATAATAACAGCTGTCGTATAATCGATCCCCAGCACGTGCTGGCCAATCAGTCCGGAAGCTGTCAACTGCGGTACCATATAGAATGTCATACCAATGACGACAATGGCCGCCGACACAATCTGCACTGGTTTCCCAAACCGCTGATTAAAAAACTCTGGCAGCGTTTTCACACCTGACCTGCGAATTTGACCTGAAACCAGAAACATCGAAAACGGAAGTATCGCGATGACACCGAAAGCATATGTAAAAAAGTATGGCACACCCATCGCGACACCCGATCCGACTGCCCCCATCAGCGAACTGGAGCTGGCAACGGCCGCAAAAATGGCAAACGCCCCGACAAATGTATTAATACTCTGTCCGGCAGTAAAATAGTCATTTTCAGAGCTCCGTGCCCGTCTGTAAAAGTATATTCCCATGAGTGTCATAATAACCAAATATATAAAGAGAATGATTGATTCAGTTACTTGCATGCTTAAAATCCCCTCCTCTTGTAAAGCGTACTTGTTCAATCATGGCTGCTTTCGATTCTTTCAATCCAAACAGTATAAATAATGGCGAGCAGAAACCAGAATAAAAGCCCAAAAAACATCAGCCAGGCAACCAGTGAAATCCCAAGCATATAAATGTCTGTTGGCCACCAAATAAACACAACAGCTGCATAAATAACCAGGATAA
Organism: Lentibacillus sp.; assembly: GCF_035301925.1. GTDB lineage: Bacteria > Bacillota > Bacilli > Bacillales > Amphibacillaceae > Lentibacillus. The sequence continues at coordinate 17,841 of NZ_DATGTI010000180.1, forward strand.
TGGTCAATATGAATCCCGGATCCTGAAATTTGGATCGTGATGCCAATATAATCACCCCTTTCATTTTTTGATTAAGTTACATCTTAAAATAAATCATAACAGCGAATTTTGTCGAAATCAAATAATTTGAAAAAACGTGACTATTATTAAAGATGACAATATACTCAGGAAAATGGTTTTAATAGATATGATCCTTGATTTAATTAATGGTAAATCTTCTCCCGTATACTTTAGATGACCTGGAAATCGAATGAACCCACCTACTTATTGTGGCGGGTTCTATTGGTTCATCCTTATTTTGAAAGCGTGACGCATTGTTTTACTGTGCTCCAAATAGGTAAATGATCATTCTTTAAGATATGGGTTAATGATGTCAATCAGATTCTGCAGTTCTTTCGATTGGCTATAATACATCTGTTTCGCAGTCTGATCGTCTGTTTGAATTGCGAAGCCTTCCATATCGGCCTGAATTTTCCGGAGCTGTGCTGCCAGTAACGGCTTTTGTTTCACTTGCTCGCGTTTATTCCCTTCATTATATAAATCAACATAAACATATCCCTTCGAATCAATTTGAGCGATAAACACATCCTTAAAATCCTCAGCCCCCTGCTTCATGACTTCACCAAGAAGCCATTCCTCAGAATAACCGAGATATTTTAAACGCTTTGATAATAAGACGCCATCAATGATAATCAATGATGGCGTATGTTCTGATGCCACCGGCAAATTAATATCTTTTGGTGTTAACGGATTATATTCTGTCTTCTTCATGACACTCATTTTGCCATTTGTCTCAAGGACCGCCGTCTCAACGTCAGACAATTTAAAGGCATTTTTTTGCCGCAATCCCATCATCAAATCGTCAAATGTTATATTCGCTTTCGATAAATTTCGTTCCAGAACATTACCATCTTTCATTAGCATGATTGGGCTTCCCTCAACCAGTTTCCGGAACTTCATAGAGTTGATTGCACCCCTCGCAATAAGGATTGTCAAGATAGTAAATAATGTTATGCCTATGACTCCATCAATAGGCTGTAATGTCGCGTCAATAGCCAGTGATGCAGCCATATTTCCAATTGTAATACCTGAAATATAATCAAAAAACGTCAGCTGGGCGATTTGTTTTTTACCGAGAATTCTAGCCATTAATAAGATAAAAAAGAAAGCAAATAATGATCGAACAACGATGACCATATATTCCGGCATATGCATCCTCCATTTGAAAACACTCATTCATAGCTTCTCTTATTGTGGTTAAGTTAGGAAAAAAGATACTCAGGAGGACTGTATATGAAGAATTCGAAATTAGTGATGACTTTTATATGTATACTTATCCTATTCGGATGCTCAACCGAAACCATTCAACAATTACCCATTTCCCAGTCAGCAGCAGATATTAAAAGCCTGGTAAACCAGTCACAATGGGAACAGGCGAAACAGGAGGCCAGGCAAATTAAAGACTTATATAACGAGAATAAATGGAAATATCAGCTGATCGGTGATGAAACAGAATATAGCAAGCTGGATGAAGCAATTACCAAACTGCACGTTTCTATAGACGAAAACGATACAAAAGAGACTAAGTTAAACATTGCTGCCATCGAACACTACATTGAAGCGCTATATTTTAAATAATGGCAGAAAAAGATGATGGAAAAGTATTCCTTTCATAAAATCTGCTGTAAACGCGAAAATAAGTTATGAATGGAGGGATTATGTAGTGTATAAAAAGAAACGCAAGGAACAAGATCACGATGAGGTCACCGCGCCGGGGATAGATCCCGATGATTCTTTTGGAGAAAAAGCTTCTGAAGCCGATATTGAAAAAGGTGAATATACAAGAGTTACAAGGCTCAAATATGAAGCGTATGAACCAAGTGAAGAGGATTGATATTTTCCCGAAAATACATGCGAAAGAAGGACTTGAATGACTATTCCAGAATTGCTGCTTCGACTGGTATTAGCTTTCCTCGTCTTATTTACCATGGCAAGAATTATGGGAAGAAAAGAAATCAGTCAGATGACATTTTTCAATTTTGTCTCCGCCATCGCGATCGGCTCCCTTTCAGCAAACTTTGCACTCAGTCAGGATGTCAGTATACGGAACGGGGTTATTGCTATCATCGCATGGACCATATTTACACTTTTAATGGGCTTCATGGATATTAAGTCCAATAATATCCGGAAAGTAACGACCGGACAGCCCCTGATCGTTGTTAAAAATGGCAGGATCATGGAAAATTCGCTCCGTAAAGCCCGGCTGGATATCGATTCCCTGAGGGCTTTACTGCGGCAGAAAAATGTCTTTGCCATATCTGACGTGGACTATGCCATTTTTGAGACGAGCGGCAAACTCTCAGTGCTCAAAAAGGAACTAAAACAATCCGTTACGAAGCTTGATATGAATGTTGCAGGGACCACAACAAATGTTTACCCAATCGCCACCAAAGTTATTGTGGATGGTGTTGTTAACACGAACAATCTATCGGCGTTAAATCTCGATATGAACTGGCTCGAACAGCAGGTTAACCAGGCCGGGGTAAAAACCTTTTCACAGATTTTTTATGCAGAAGTGCAGCCCGATGGTACACTCTACATCGACAAAAAAGATGATGCCATGCCATAAACTGTCAAATTTATTTTCCACAGCTGTTTTGTGCGGCGTATGAGCAACTATTTTTAAGGGTTGTCAATGAATTGGCGGTGTCGTCAGCAGCCCCAGTTTAAAGCTCTATCAGCGAACCACAGTGTTTTATCAGCAAATTCAGTTCATTGATCAGCATTTGTACGTTGTGATTCACTTTCCTTGTCATGTTGACAAAAAAGCGAATCATCGTGTGGATGTTTTTCACTTTCCATCTGGACTGTCACATGGCCGATATTTTTATGCTCCAATTCATGCTCAATGGTTCTCAGCAGCTGCTGGCTTTCATATACAGATAAACTGCCGTCCACCACCGCATGACAGGACAGGGCATTTTGCCCGCTTGTGATACTCCATACATGCAGGTCATGAATGGCGATAATTTCCGGAGTATTTTCGATCGTATTAATAATGTCATCCAGTTCAACGTTTTTAGGTGTACCTTCCATCAAGACGTGAACAGCGTCTTTGGTCACACGCCATCCACTGACTAATACAAGTGTTGCAACAATGACACTTGCCAGTGGATCAGCCCAGCCCCAGCCGAAAAACATAATCAAGAGTGCAGCGGCGACAGCACCGACGGATCCCAGCAAATCACCGAGAACATGGAGGAAAGCCGCCCGCAAATTCAGATTTTCTTCCGTATCGCCACGCATTAAGACCCAGGCAACCACAATATTGACAATTAAGCCAATGGAAGCGATCACCAGCATACCTGTTGAGGCCACTTCGGGTGGTGCCATAAACCGGTGATAAGCTTCATAAAAAATATACAAGGCAATAACGATCAGCGTAACACCATTGAAAACAGCCGCCAAAATTTCAAACCGTTTATAACCATATGTTTTTTGGTAGCTGGCCAATTTTTCCCCAATTTTAAAAGCCATAAGGCCAACACCAAGTGAAACGGCATCACTCAACATATGCCCTGCATCTGACAATAACGCCAGACTGTTAGTCAAAAAACCACCAATGACCTCGATAATCATATAGGCTGTAATAATGATAAAACTAATCATTAATGCTTTTTTGTTTGCACCATGTGTATGGTCATGACTGTGGTTGTGTGCCAATTGAATGCCTCCCAATCAAGTTCTGTTTATTTTACGTTTGGAAAGGAATTAACTGTGATAAGCATGATCGATTGTTTGTTTCAATAAATTGATGACATGCTCATCATCATGTGAATAATACAATGTTGTCCCTTCCCTGCGATATTTCACCAACCGCAAATTTTTCAGGAACCGTAATTGATGTGATACGGTTGATTGCCTGAGGTGAAGGGTTTCTGCTATTTGATTGACCGAATACTCATTTTGAAAAAGCAAATGAAGAATTCGAATCCTGGTCGGGTCCCCTAATGCCTTAAATGTTTGTGATACAACAAACAGCGTTTCTTCGTCCAAGTCTTCGTATGGATCATTCTCCGGATTTTCATGGTATTCATCCATTACAATTCCCTCACTTTTAATTTTAAATTCTCTTAGTATCACGCATTTTTGTTATATGTGTTTATATTAGCATATGTTCATATTATAAAAATGTTAATGGGTGCTGTCAACTATCCAGATAAGAAAAGATATCGTGAACAAAAAAATCTCCCCTTAACGGTAAACGTGTCAAAATACCGCAGGAGGATATGCCTTAATATTTCCGGTAAGCTGTCACCGACCAACACCAGCAAAGGAGCCAAATGGCAATGGTTATAAGTGCTGTAACTCCCCATACCAACACAGGAGCTTGGTCCATCCACATGATTGTCTGGTCAGTTATTTTGTTGGTAAATTCAAATTGACCTACAACAATCAGCAACAATAAAAAGAAATAGAACAAACTGCCGCTGCCCCAGCGGAAGAAACAACCCAACTGAACGGCCAAAGCGCTGAAGGCCAAAAAGAAAACGACCATGCATAGTGCTGTCCAGGTAGTCAGTGAGTCGACAGCCGGAAAATTCAGTTCATAAATCCACCATAAGACACATAGCCAGCCTGCCATCAATCCATTCATGAGAAATGCGGAAATATATTTGGCCGGGACAATCTCTTTAACTGTAATCGGCAGTGTATGTAAAAACGAATAAAAACCTGTACGATTTTCCTTTTCAGTCTTGTTGCACAACATCATCCAACTGATTGCATATGGCATAAACAAAACAGCTAAAACACTCATTGAAAACTCCCCAAAATCTAGCCCCGGGTGCTGCTTGATTTGGTCCAGCACCCATGCGTTGCGGCTGATAATAATAAGGCTTAATTCGAGAATAACAGAAATAAGAAAATACCAAAATAACAGCCGGCGCTGACTATACCATTCTTCTTTAATAAAATTGATGATAACATCTGACCTCATGCTCTTCTCCCTCCCGATGCTTTAGATATAGTTCCTTCATTTAAAGGAAAACCTTTCTTCTTCACTCGTGTTATCGACAGCTGCCAGCAAATGAAATAGATTATAAGCGCCATTGTTATAAACACTAAAAAAACGGAATAACCGGACACTATTCCGAGACTTGTTAAGTAAAACCCGGATAGTCCAAACACGTTTGCCCAGATAATTATGGAAAGTATCCCAATCAGGAAATGACGTCGCGGTCCTTTAAAAAAATATGCCAACAACGTCATAGCAACTATAAAAATAATCAGTGAAGAGAAAAAGCCCAAAAATAACCCGTATTCTTCATAACTGGCACCACTTATGAAGATAGTTAACAATATCACCATATTCATCCAGACAACCGTCATACCACTCAATAAAAGAACACTTATAAATTTGGCACTCACAATTTGACTCTTTTTCAAAGGTAACGTTTGCAGAAAATTTATCTGACGGCTGGTTCCTTCTCGTTCCAGACTATTATCGACCCTTAGCATAACAAGAGCCATTCCAAGTATCGAAACTGATAAATTAAAATTCTCAACGTCATAAAATTCAGCTAACCCCGGACCGAGAAGCCATACAATTAAAGGATAACCTATACCAAGAAATCCATAAATAAGTTCCGGATTTTTGTAATTACCAGCTATGTTCAGTGCTCTGAGTTCTCGTTTGATTAATGCCCCCATCCGGCAAACCTCCTTCATTTCTGCTTGCTTCCCCGATTCTTTTTTGCCTGACGCTCGGCATAACGCCTTTTCAATTCCTCAGCACGTTTTTCAATCTTTTCCCGCTCCGGATCGTCTGTTTCTTTCGGAAATCCCTTGTTTTTCACCCTTTTTGCTAATAACCACCAGCAACCAATATAAACGAAACCGGCAATGGCGAGTGATATGCTGAATAAAAAGGTTTTCGATATACCGAATGGCGAATAAAAACCCATATAAAGCAAAAACACGGACCCGTTGAGTAACAAAGCATAATTAATCCATCCTCCGTGTAAACTCCCACGCAGGAAATACCATAATAGATTTCCGGTTGCCAATAGCATCAGAACAGCAAGATACAGAAAGACAATCCTGATCGATTCAACTGTCCAAACATCATTTATGAGTAAATTTGCCGAAACAAGTATAGAAACCCAAACAAATAGAAAGCCGCACAGTAACAGTGAACTAAGAAATTTTGCATGAACAATATCTGTTTTCCGAACCGGCAGAGTTTGCAAAAATTCCAGCTGCCTATTCGCAGCATCTTCCTCCATTGTTGATAATAGACTCATCCCGGCTGCTAACAATCCGATTAAAAATAGAAACAGACTTATCAGTTCCGTTGCAAAAATATCCGTGACGTTCGGCCCCAATACCCACATAAGCAGGATAAGCACGAGGCCAAAAACGACATATGTCTGAAAACTCCTCTTTAAATTGATCGTGACCATACCATCCAGTTCCCGTCGAACCAACGGCCACATATTGTTAATCCCCCTTCCGTCCTGTCAACAGCACGAACAGTTCCTCCAATGTCAGACGTTCCGAATGCCAATTCCCCGCTTCAACTTTTTGAAATCTATCAAAACGATCAGTATAGCCAACATAACCGTCCATTGTTGGCTGACAGTTAAAGAGTAATGGTTGTTCGGTAACTTTTCCGCCACCGCTTCCGAGAAACACAATTCGCTGGTAACGGTCCAAAAGCGACTCCTTGTCTTCACTGATATAAATGTGACCGTCATCGATGATGGTCACCCAATCCGCAATCTTTTCCACATCTGATGTTATGTGGGAGGAAAACAGAACACCACGGCTTTCATCCTGAACAAAGCCCAATAGCAGATCCAAAACTTCCGTACGTACGACAGGATCCAATCCGGATGTCGGTTCATCAAGCAGCAGCAATTTCGGCTGATGGGCCATTGCCAGTATGAGCGATGCTTTTACTTTCATCCCTTTGGACAGTTCACTAACCTTTTTATCCCGCGGAATCTCAAATCGCTCTAAGTTTTGCTCGACAGCATCCTGATTCCAATTCGGATAAAAATGACGGGCAAAATTCAACGTCCGTTCCATTGTCCACGCATTGTTCAAAAGTGGGGTATCTCCGACATAGCCCACTTGTTCTTTTACGGCAACTTCTTCTTCCGGCATGGACTTGCCAAGGACTCGAATCTCACCATCATCCCGCTTAATCAAATCCATGATTGCTTTCATCGTCGTACTCTTGCCCGCACCATTCCGGCCGAGAAACCCCATAATCGTACCAGCCGGCATCTGAAAATTAACATCCTTTAATTCAAAATCCTGATATGATTTACTTAACCCACGCACTTCCAATAATGGCTGTTCATGATTATGACTCATTCTCTTTTCCCACCTGGGTACTTTCTGCCTCAGGTTGTTCATCCACTTCCTGCCATATAGTTTTGATCAGATCCTGGAACTGCTTTTCCTCCAAATTCAACTTTTTAGCTTGTAAAACCGACTCCAGAAGCGGCTCCCGAACTTGCTGCATTTTCCACTCCGCCAGCCTTTCGTCACTTAATTGCGATACAAAACTGCCCTTACCTTTCCGTGTATAAATAAATCCGCTCCGCTCCAGCTCCTGATAAGCCCGACGAATCGTAATCCCGCTCGTCATCAGCTCTTTTGACAACTCGCGGATCGAAGGGAGCATCTCGTCCGACTCCATGTAACCCATCACAATCAGCCGCTCGATTTCCGAAATAACTTGTTCATACATCGGCGTCGAACTTGTTTGCGAAATATGTATCAGCACATTAGGACACCCTCTCGGTGCGTCAATCCGGACGCAACATTTAAAATATCATTGTTAACCTTGTATATACGATATACACAGTATACATAATAAAACAGAACAAGGCAACACGTTTGTATGATTTTCCCGCCAAGAAAATCGCAAAAAAAGACGCAAACCTTATGAAAAAAATGTGCCCGTCTCCTATACTCTGAAATTCACAACTTGCGTCAACAGATTCACATTTCGTTACAAACTCGTGCGAGAGACGCCTCAACTTGTGCGGGAAATGCACAAGCTTGTGCGAGAGCTGCTACAACTCGTGCAGGATCTGCCCAAACTTGTGTAAGAGCTGCCATAACTCGTGCAGGAATAATCCTCGAACTCGTCCTGGAACTTCTCCGGTTTAAGTTCCGGCAACTCAGACTCCCCCATTACCTTCCCCTTCCGCCGCTCATAATTCCAACTCTGCATTTTTTTACAGTATGGATAAATACTAACGGAGAGTTTATTTCAGGGAGGTATTTTCATGAACCAAGACACGTTGCGTTTAAGGAAAATAGGTCAATGGAGAACAAACAATATAACTTTAAAACCTTTAAAAGACCAGGTCATGGTCATTACCGGGGCATCCAGTGGAATAGGTCTCACAACGGCCCGAATGGCGGCTTCAAAAGGGGCAAAAGTCGTTGCGGCAGCCCGAAATGAAGATGCGTTACAGCAACTGGTAGACGAATTGCAAGAAAAAGGACAGGCTGCAACGTGGGTTGAAGCTGACGTCGGCCGTGAAGAAGATATCAAAAAAATTGCAGAAACGGCTATCAAAGCGTTTGGACGGTTTGATACATGGGTGAACAATGCCGGTGTCGCTATCTTTGGACATGCTATGGACGTAAGCAATGAAGACATCAAGCGCATGTTTGATACAAACTTTTGGAGTGTGGTATACGGATCCAAAGTCGCTGTCAATCATTTCAGGGAACAAGGTATTCCGGGCGCTTTGATTAATGTCGGGAGTTTGTTCGGAGACAGAGGTACCGTCATTCAATCCACTTATGCTGCAGCCAAATTTGCTGTACACGGGTGGACTGAAAGCATCCGAATGGAATTGGAAAAGAAACGATTACCCGTGTCAGTTACCCTCATCCATCCCGGAAGAATTGATACGCCCTACAATGAACACGCAGCCAGTTATATGGAAAAACAGCCGGCGCATAGAGGGATGCTTTACCCGCCTCAAGCTGTGGCAGAGTCTATTCTATATGCAGCTGAAAACCCAACAAGAGATATGTACATCGGGTCGCAGGCAAAAGCACTTAAACTGATTGGTACACTCCTGCCCCGTCTGACTGACAAATTGATGGAGGTTATCATGTATCCGACCCAGCGCGATGACAGACCCTCTAAACCACTTGATGAAAGTGCTCTCCATCAAGCAGGCTATGGGATGCATGAGCGGGGAACAAACAAAGGGTGGAGACGATCCGGAAGCCTTTATGTCAAAGCCAGTAAACGTCCCATCCTATCTACTGTGACCGTAACAGGTATTGGTTTAACAATCTGGGCTCTCGCTAAACGAAATGAGTAACTTCCCCATCGGCAGATTCCATACTGAAAATAATAGAGACCGAAGATGATAATACAGGAATCTTTGATCAGCTTGTTATCCTTAATAAGTTAAAAAATGGGTACTTTTAAAGCAATTATTGTTTTCAATTTTAGTGGTGAAATACACATTGACGATTCAATTGAAGCATAATCCCTGGAGACTTGGGAATGATAATATGAAGATTCGTCTGGAGGGAAGTGGAACAAATGTCTGACAAATTGTACGATTTAATCGGAATCGGGATAGGGCCTTATAATCTTGGATTAGCTGCTCTCCTGGACAATACACCTGAACTTGATAGCTTATTTTTTGACAAGACACGACAGTTTAAATGGCATCCCGGGATGTTAATTGAACAGATGAATTTGACTACCCCCTTTTTAGGGGACCTAGTCACATTCGCTGATCCAACAAGCCGGTTCACCTACATCAACTATTTACATGAACACAATCGTCTGTACCAGTTCTACTTTTTTAACAAGTTTCAGATTCCCCGTCAGGAATATAACCATTACCTGCAATGGGTGGCCGATCAATTGGAACAGCTCAACTTCGGTTATGAGGTCGTCGATGTGATCGATCATGAAAAAGATTCGGAGCCTCACTATGAAGTGGTCGCGGAAGAAACCTCAACTCAAACACGATCCTCATACTTCGCAAAAAATATAACAATGGCAACCGGCAGTGAACCCCTGGTACTGGACACCATGACAGGCCACCCTAAGGAAGATGTTTTACATACAGATCGATATATGTACGAAAAGGAAAACTTAGTTGAATCCCCTCACATTACAATAGTAGGTTCTGGTCAGAGTGCCATCGAGGTCTTACTGGATCTGTTAAAAGAACAGGAAAATAAGGTATTTCAATTGACGTTATTCACCCGTTCCAATGGCCTGTTTCAATTGGAGAAAGCCAAATTTGGCCAGGAGTATTTTTCACCCGATTTTGTAGATTATTTTCACTCGCTTGGCTTTAAGCAGCGCCTCGACACATTGGATACATTAGGAACGCTCAGAAAAGGCGTTAATCCGCAGACATTAATGGAATTATACGAAACGCTTTACTATAAAACAATTGGCCAAACGACACAGCCGGTAACCATCCAGCCCAATACAGAGGTAAAGCGCATAAGCCGAAACAATGACAAGTATGTATTGAACTGTCATCAGTGGCAAAAAGAAAATTCCTTTGACTATGAAACGAATAAGGTTATCCTGGCAACAGGCTATAAACCACATATTCCTGCATGGTTCTATGATCGTTTTAAGGATAAAATTATGTGGGAAGACGAGGACCGTTATAAAGTTACCCGAGATTATCAACTCGCGTTTAATAATCAGCGGGACCACCGTTTTTTCACTATGACCAATTTGGAGCATTCTCATGGCACGGCAGCCACCAACTTGGGGTTGGCCGTTCAAAAGAACATTCAAATCATAAACTTGCTCGCCGGACGGGAAGTATACAAGGACAGACGTGATACCATCTTTCAGCAGTTTACAATGGAAGATATTATAACACGGTTAGGTTAAGAAGAAATGATTTAATTTTTTTCTTCGCAACTCCTGTCGATAAGAAATAGAATTTGCTCGTCCGATGGAGCACCGTAATTTTTCATTTTTATTGAAGCTCACCATGTTGAAATCCATCATTTGCACTGCAATGCTTCACGTATATAGAGATACCCTTACATTTCCCGTTTTACATGGTTATAGTAAAACCGCACTCACGATTACAACACAAACCCGCCATACACCAGCGTACCCGCGATCACAAACGCGGGATGAACCTTAAAACGTTCCAGCAGTAAGTAGCTGGTACTAATCAATAAAGCTGTCTGCCATATCCCGATTCCTTCAAATGAATCAACAAAGAACCCCCATGCCATCAGACCGAGCAAAATGGCGATGACCGGCCGCACATACAATGTCAGCCTTTTGACTTTCGGCGAGTCCTTATATTTATATAGAATACCAAGAAGCATAATCATCAGAATCAGTGACGGGGCGACGGTAGCAAAAACCGCCACAATGGCACCTGGAATTCCACCCACTTCAAATCCGATATAACCGGCCATTTTAGTGGCAAGCGGGCCCGGGAGCGCATTGCTGAGTGCCAGCACTTCACTGAATTCCTGGACTGACATCCATTCAAAACGCTGCACGACTTCATTTTCAATCAGCGGAATCGATGCTGGGCCTCCCCCATAACCGAGGATTCCCGGAATAAAAAAAGCGACAAAAATATTCCAATAAAGGATCATGATACATCACCTTCTTTTGCACGGGATCAATCCCGCTTAACTAACGCCGCAACAATCAGCACGGCTATAATAATCCCGGGATGGATACCCGCTGCTTCCAATAAAACCAAAATAACAGCACTTATGATTATTGCCTGTACCCAGCCCATCCCTTTTCCCGCTTTTTCGAAAAACTGCCACGTCAAAACGGCCAGCATAACACCGACAACCGGCAAAACAGCTGCAGTCATTCCCTGCACCCAGTCAAATCCCCTGATGGACGATAACGACATCAAAAGAACAATCATCAGGAAAATAGTCGGCAGTATAACAGCCATGATAGCATTGATCATTCCCAGCAAACCGGACACGCGATGACCAATATATCCCGCCAGTTTTGTAGCAATCGGTCCGGGTAAAGTATTTCCGAGAGCCAGTACATCGCCGAATTCCTCATCAGTCAACCATTGATATTTATCCACGACCTCTTTGTGGATCAGTGGAATTGAACCGGGCCCGCCCCCATAGCCGAAAATGCCGACCCGGAAGAAAGCAAGAAAAAGCTGCAGCTGCTTTTTCCCGGGATTTTGCTTGTCTTTGTCTGGACCTTCGTCGTTTACCAACAGGCTACACCGCCATCAGTACGTGTCTCGGTCCCACCGACAAGTACGCCGGTATCGGGGTCGCGCCAAATGATCTGACCTCTGCCGAACCCGTTTGGCTCCAGCTGAATCGACACATCATGCTCTTTTTCTGCCAGCCCTTGGGCAATGTGATGAGGAAAGCGGTTCTCCACTTCTATTTTTCTATCTTTAAACCATTGCCATCTCGGCGCATCCAATGCAGCCTGCGGGGTGAGTCCGAAATCAACAGTATTCATGACAACCTGTAAGTGTCCCTGAGGCTGCATAAAACCACCCATCACACCAAAAGGGCCAACCGGCTGATCATTCTTTGTCATGAATCCCGGGATAATGGTGTGATAACTCCGCTTGCCGCCAGCCAATGCATTAACATGGTCCGGATCCATCGAAAAATTATGACCGCGATTCTGCAGGGCAATGCCCGTTCCCGGAACAACCAACCCCGAGCCAAATCCCATATAATTACTCTGGATAAACGATACCATATTGCCTTCACCGTCAGCTGCAGCCAGATAGACCGTTCCCCCCTGAGACGGTTCACCCGCTTCAGGCAGTCCGGCAGTTTCACCAATCAGCGCTTTTCTGCTTCGTGCATACGTTTCACTCAGCAAGTCTTCTGTGGTATAACGCATATGGCGGCTATCAGTAATATGTGCCTGCCCGTCAGCAAAGGCCAGCTTGATTGCTTCGATTTGCTTATGGTAAGTATCAACCGTTTCCTTATCATGGAAATCAAATTCTTTCAAAATGTTCAGTGCCTGCAGTGCCACAAGACCCTGGCCATTCGGCGGAATCTCCCATACGTCATAGCCTCGGTAATTGACATTAATCGGCTCCACCCATTCAGATTGATGGGAAGCTAAGTCCTCTGCAGACAAAAACCCACCATTTTGTTCGGAAAACGAAACCATTTTTTCCGCCAGTTCACCTCGGTAAAAGGATTCAGCATGAGACGCAGCGATTTTTTCCAATGTCCTGGCATGACCTTCCGAAGTCCAGATGTCACCGGGATTTGGCGTGTTTCCATTCGATGCAAAGGTTTGGCACCATTCGGAAAACATATCGTCTGTTAGATTATTTTTATACGTGTTAAAACCCTTTTTCCAAAATCGGCTCAATGTCGGAGAAACCGGAAAACCTTCCCGTGCGTAATCAATCGCAGGCTGCAGAACATCCTGAAACGGCAGCTTGCCAAATTCCTTGGAAAGATCAGCCCATGCAGCCGGAGTCCCCGGGACCGTTACCGGCATCCAGCCATACTTGGGGAGTTCTTCATATCCTTTCTCTTTGACAGCTTCAATTGAAATGGATTCAGGTGCACGCCCACTGCCATTCAGTCCATGCAATTTTCCTTTCGTCCAGACAAGTGCAAACGCATCACCGCCAATTCCATTCGATGTCGGTTCCACAACAGTGAGACAGGCAGCCGTTGCAATGGCGGCATCGATCGCGTTCCCGCCTTTCCTTAATATATCCAATCCCGCCTGTGACGCGAGCGGTTGTGACGTCGCGACCATTCCGTTCTTCGCAAAAGTTGATAACCTTGGCGAAGCGTACGGGTAGTTGAGGTGATTCAGATTCTTCATTCGTACCTTCCTTCCCTTTTTAAACTTCATGACACGCTACGAAATGATTTTCTTCAATCTCTCTCCACTCAGGCATTACCTCTGCACAGTAATCCTGAGCAATAGGACAGCGGGTATGAAATGGGCACCCCGTTGGATAATCAGAAGCACTTGGCAAGTCTCCCTGTAGTTTTATCCTTTCCCGCTTATGTTTTGGGTTAGAACGGGGAATAGCAGACAACAATGCTCTTGTATATGGGTGGAGCGGATTGTTATAAATTTGCTGTGAATTACCCAATTCTACCTGTGCCCCTAAATACATGACTAGAACTCTGTCGCTCATATGCCTTACAACGCCCAAGTCGTGAGAAATAAATAGATAGGTCAAATGATATTTAACCTGCAGACTTTTAAGAAGTTTCATAACCTGAGCCTGAACAGATACATCAAGTGCTGAAACTGCCTCATCACACACAATCAAAGATGGATTTAATGCCAAGGCACGTGCTATCCCTACCCGTTGTCTTTGTCCACCACTGAATTCACGCGGGTACTTGTCATAGTGCTCTTCCTTTAGACCAACCTCTTTTAAAAGAGATTTCACTCTCGATTTGCGTTCAGATTTACTCATGTCCGTATGAATAAGAAAAACTTCTTCAAGTGCATCACCGATTTTCTGCCGGGGATTCAATGATGCGTATGGATCCTGAAAAATCATCTGTAAATCCTTTTTATATTTTTTTAGTTTTCGCTCTGGAAGATCCCCAATAGATTCTTCATTGAAGTAAATGGTACCTTCTGTAAGTTTTTCCAATCCTATTAAAACTCTTCCAAGTGTAGACTTCCCGCACCCGGATTCACCTACAACACCTAAGGTTTCTCCTTCAAATACGGTAAGGTTGACTCCATTGACTGCCTTCACATAAGATTTTGGTCTTTGAAAAATTCCACCTTTTATAGGAAAGTGCTTTTTTAATTCTTTAACTTCAAGTAATTGTGTCTGATTGCTCACTCTGATTCACCTCCTGAAGCCAGCATTTACTATAGTGGGTGGGGGTCACCTCAAATGAGGGTGGTTCTTTATGCTTACAGAATTCCATAGCAAACGGACAACGGGGGTGAAATCGGCACCCACTGATTTCGTCATTGAGCCCTGGCATTGAGCCTTTAATGATCTGTAACTCTTGAGTTACATCATCTACATCCGGTACTGAATTAAGCAGCCCTTTAGTATATGGATGCTGCGGATTTTCAAATATACTCTCAACATCTGAAATCTCCACTACTTCACCAGCATACATAACCATAACACGATCAGCTATTTCGGCTACAACTCCCATATCATGTGTGACAAAAATTACTCCCATACCAATTTCGGATTGCAATTCATTGATTAAATCCAATATTTGAGCCTGGATAGTTACATCCAATGCTGTAGTCGGTTCATCTGCAACCAATAATGATGGTTCACATGCGAGTGCCATAGCTATCATGATACGCTGTCTCATTCCCCCACTTAGTTCATGCGGATATTGACCTAGTTTTTCCTTAGGATTTGGTATACCAACTTTATCCAATAGTTCGATACTTGCCTTCGTTGCTTCATTTTTAGACATATTTTTATGGATCATTAGTGGCTCTCTTAACTGGTAGCCGATCGTTAATACAGGATTTAATGCAGTCATTGGTTCCTGAAAAATCATGGAGAGCGTATTTCCTCTTAATTGTTCCATTTCTTCTTCCGATTTTCCGATAAGATTCTCCTCATCTAAATAAATAGAGCCACCAGTAATGTCCCCATTTGATGGAAGAAGGCCCATAATAGATAATGAAGTAATACTTTTTCCGGAACCGGATTCTCCTACAATACATAATGTTTCCTCTTTATCTACAGAAAAAGATATATTTCGAACAGCCGGCAATTTGCCCTCGGCCGTCCGAAATTTTGTTTCTAAATTCTCGATCTTCAGTAAATTGGACATGTCAACACCTACTTTCTACTCACAGGATATAAAGACCACATACCAGTTGGATCAACAACCAGTCCTTCTACTGATTCGTCATAGGCTAACGTCACCACACCATGATTCATAACAACCCATGGAACTTTTTCCATGGCCAATAAATTAGCTTCGTGTAGCTTTTCCTTCCTTAGCTCTTGATCCACGATCGTTCTCGATTCTTCTACTAGATTATCAAATTCACTATTGCTGTAACGGGAATAATTTGATGACCCGATATTATCAGAATGCAGATTCGGATACAGTAACTCACTTCCATCTGCGGTACTATTAGCCCAGCCAAGGAAAGTCATCTCGTAATCTCCCTGTCTGGCAGTGTCTAAAAAGCTGGCCCATTCCATTGTCTCTATGGAGGCGTTTATCCCTATTTCCGTTAATTGGGACTGAACGATTTCAGCCATTTTCATATAGTTATCACGATTTGCGGCAAGAAGTGTCACTTCCTGTCCTTCATAACCATTATCCTGAATCATCTGTTTTGCTTTTTCCGGATCATATTCATAAGCAGCTGATGTCGCCTCTTCATTGTATCCAAATACTTTCGGACCAATGATGCTTTCATTATGGATCCCAAGACCGTTAAGTTGTGACACATATGATTCCTGATTGACCCCATAAGCAACAGCCTGCCTGAATTCCGGGTCATTAAAAGGCTCCTTTTCCATATTAAACCCTAAATAGGACACCCGAGTTCCTTCTGATTTTTGAACTTCAACACCATTGAGTGATTCCACACGACTTATATGATCTGAAGGTACTGCATCTATAAATTGTACTTCCCCAGTCTCAAGCATAGAAATGGCTGTAGAGGTTTCCGGGACTACTTTAAATGTAACTGTTTCAATCTCTGAAGGTTCTCTCCAATAATCTTCATTCCGTTTTAGTGTAATTTGGTCTCCTTCAACCCATTCCTCAAAAACAAACGGCCCCGTACCGACGGGTTCTTTATTGATATTCCCCTCTTTGTCTGCTGTAGGACTAACAATTGCAGCATTTGTATGGCTAAGGGCAGCCAACATAGGTCCATAAGGTTCTTCCGTTTTCAAGACGACTGTATACTCATCCTGGACTTCTATCGATTCAACCGGTTCTAGTAATGATGCACGCGGAGCAGCTCTGTCAGGGTCTTTTAATTGTTCAAAGGTATATTTCACCGCTTCGGCATTAAATGGTGTGCCATCATGGAATGTAATATCCTCTTTTAGTTTGATGACCCAAGTATTGTCATCAGGTGTCTCATATGATTCTGCCAATAATGGTTCAGGTTCAAGCGTTTCCGGATTCTGTGTAAACAATGTTTCATAGACCTGGTAAGTGACATTGGAAGATACAGAATCATTCGTGTCAATCGGTGACAGTCCTGCTGCATCTGAAGTAGTAGCATAAGTAATCTCAGTCGGTGCTTCACCATCCCCGGTACTTTCCCCACCACTTCCCTCACTGCTGCAGCCAGAAATTACAAGCAGGCCTGCAACTAAAAAGAATGCCAACCCTAAAAATTTTCTTTTATTCATTGAATAATCTCCTTTCATATTTTTAATGATTTACATCCATATTCGGATCCAACGCATCACGCAATCCATCTCCAACAACGTTAAATGAAAAAACTGTCAGCATAATAGCTATTCCAGGAATGATTGCTATGTGTGGAGCTTCCCACATAAAATCCTGCCCCGCTGCTATCATAGCTCCCCATTCTGCTGTTGGCGGCTGAGCGCCTAAACCAAGGTAACTTAAAGCTGATGTAGACAGAATTGCAGTAGCCATCCGCATAGTTCCAAACACAATCAGTGGTGCTGTACAGTTCGGCAGTATATGTTTAAAAAGTATCCTCCAATCACTGGCACCTACAGATCTCATAGCGAGAATATATTCCTGCTTTTTAATTGACAACACGCTGCCCCTGACAATTCTGGCACATCCAGGAATCGACCAAATACTTATAGCAATAACCACATTCACAAGACTTGTCCCGAGCATCGCAATAATCAGCATGGCTAACAGAATACCGGGAAAAGCAAACAGTAAGTCGACTATCCTCATAATAATGCCGTCCAAATTTCGATAATAACCGGCAAGTAAACCGAGTATAACTCCACCAAGCAATCCCAGACCAACCGAACATAGCCCCACCAACAAGGAAATAACTGCTCCATGTACAATCCTTGACCACATGTCCCTGCCGTAGTTATCTGTGCCTAAAAAGTGACCTTCTGAACCTATACCCAATTTTGTGCTACCAAGATTTTGTTCATATGGTCCATAACTTGTAATAAATGGTGAAAATATTGCTGTAAGTACGATCAATGCAATGATTGTCAGCCCTATAACTGATAGTTTATTTTTTAAAAGACTTTTAGCTATTTCAACAAGGCGACTATTATTCTTCTTTTCTCCATCACTTTTCTTCTTTGCCTTAGCTACTGCAGGCATAAAATCCCCCCCTTTCTAGTCATAACTGATTCTTGGATCAATTAGAGCATATATGATATCAACAATCAGATTAACAATTACAAAAATTGCTGCCACTAATAAAACGGTCCCTTGAACAATTGGAAAATCGCGTGCTGCAATAGCATCAATCATCAATCTTCCAATTCCATTAATAGCAAAAACCTGTTCGGTAATTATCGTTCCACCAAGCAAAGTCCCAAAATTAATACCTATGATGGTTATAACAGGAATCATCGCATTCTTTAATGCGTGAACCCATATTAAAGGTCGATTTCTAACACCCTTTGCCTTTGCTGTCCGTATATAATCCGATCGAACAACCTCAAGCATGGATGACCTGGTCATCCTGGCAATTAATGCTGCAGAAGCTGTGCCCAGAGTTATAGCAGGTAGTATTAATTCTTTCAATCCTTCCAGTGTATAGAAAGGTGAATTTAAACCCCCAACAGGCAAAACTTGAAGATTAACCGCAAAAACCAGGATGAGCATAGCCCCTAACCAAAAATTGGGAATAGAAACACCTACTAAAGCAAAAGTGGTACTTGTTACGTCAATCCAGGAATTTTGTTTTCTGGCGGAGATAATTCCAGCCACTATTCCAATGATCACAGCCACAATCATACTGGCCGTTGCTAGTTTCACTGTAGTCGGAAACCTGGTTATAATTGCTTCTGTTACAGCTTGGTTTGTCTGATACGAATAACCAAAATCTCCTTGCAGTATGCCGCCAAGGTAATCAAAATATTGAATTAATACTGGACGATTAAGGCCCATTTCCTCCCGAATAGCCTCCAGGTCAGAAGAAGTAGCATTAGGACCACCTATGATAGTAGCTGGGTCCCCCGGTGCAATATGCATACTCATAAAAACCAGGAACGAAATACCAAACAATAAAAGTATTAATTGAAAAAAACGTCGAGTGATTAACCCTATCATGAACTCACCTCCATTTTAATTTAATTTTCTTATTATTAATTATAAATTAAAGATTATTCTATTTCACAAATAGACAGCTGTCAACATATTTTTTGAACAAATATTAAAAACAATTGAAAAATAACTATCATTTATAAAGATTTTATACTATATTAGTTACAGTAATGGAAGTATGATATAATTTGTTAGATTGAATTCAGGGGGTGCGCTATGAAGGTGGATGATATCGATAAAAAGTTACTGGAAGAGTTGGTTGAGGATGGAAGGGCTTCATATGTAGAACTGTCGGAAAAAGTAGGCATCTCAAGGGTGGCTGTCAAGGATCGGATTAATAACCTGAAAGAAAAAGGCATCATTGAAAAATTCACGGTGGTCATTAACTCGGAGAAATTCGGAAAAACCGTATCTGCCTTTTTCGAAGTCGACGTGGAGCCTTATCGTTTTCAGGAGGTAGCCCAGAATCTCGCCGATCACCCGAATGTCGCCAGTATCTATCAGATGACCGGGCCAAGTACCTTACATATGCACGTGCTGGTGGAGAATTTTTTGAAGCTGGAAAATTTTATCAACAGTGAACTGTATTCTGTCCAGGGCATTACGAGGGTGGAAAGCAGTGTTATCCTGAAGCGGTTCAAGAGCAGGACAGGCTATAAACTGTAGCTGCCGATTTCGCTCCCCATTGCTTCTTAGAAAACGGCTGAAAACAGCGAGGAGCCTTTATTGATTTAACTCCTGCGCTAATCATGTTTGATCGTCCAATACGGTGCTTCCTCATCGGACAATTCCATCAAACATGGATTAATCACGATTACCAGCACAGCCGTTGCTGCGAAAATACTAATACTGGCTAAAGGCGCCAAATCAAATACAGGGCCGGGAAGGATCGCAAAAGGGATGAGAAAATTGACCATGTTGGTTCTCTTTCTGGCCTTTGCCGTAAGATATTGCTCGCTTCCACAATGCGGGCAGGTCAATCTGACGTCCAATGTAAACATGGCTTTCATCGTTTGCTTCCAGCTCCATTGTTCATGGCAGTTTTGACATGTCGGCATTTTATCAGCCCTCCTTAGCATTTATGTAACCTGATCAGAAAGCCCAATGCCTCTTACCTTCTCACCTCTAATACTATCATCATATGCAGATTATGTATACTATGGCCATTATTTTAGTAAACCCTGTTTTACGGCTGTTCGGTCGCTTTCAGGTGTTCATTCCATAGATGAGTGACTCTCTTACGGATGTCCAGGCGATTTCGAGCACTCATTCCCCCCATGAGTGAGCCTCCGTTCGCTTTCAGGGTTTCAAACAGGAAAATTTAAAACCTATTATTGTTGGCGGTTTGGCTCCGAAATCTAGACCAGAAGTGAGTACACTACGATGGATATAGATCTCATTTTTAGTCGACAGGCACAAAAAGATCTGACTGTAAATATACTACATCAGTGGTTAAAAGAAATAGTATAGGAAACTTGATATTGTAAATAACCATCACTAATGACAACTAGGGGTACGTTATCAATCATCAATCAACAAGATTTTTTTAACCGAATACAAAATTCGGCTGCCGCTTCGTGTTTCCGGATGTGAGACGCCGGAAGTCAGACATGAAAAAATCGGTGAATGAGCCGATTTCCCTATTGAAAAAGTTACCTGAAATATATCCATTCTGATCCTAAGAAAGAATCAGGCTTTCACCAAATCCATGATAGTGAAAGCCTGATTTTCTCATAGAATACCTGAACTGGTGCATCGTCTTATTTCTCTGCAGTATGTTTTTTAACAGCCGGCAGAATTTCTTCACCGATTAGCTCAATATTTTTCTTCAGTTTATCAAAAGGCACACCGCCGAAATCCATTTGGGCGATGTAACGTTGATGGCCGAATTGTTCATGCTGATAGAGAATTTTTTCGATAATTTGCTGCGGACTGCCGACATTAATGACGCTGCGTGTGTCCTGCGCCTGTGCAAAACCTTGTTTCGGAAAGCCTTGGCCATTTGTCTTCTTCATGCCTTCATTGATATGCGGATAATACTCTTTCAAAGCGTCCTGTGTGGTTTCAGCAGCATAGAAAAATCCTGCCGTTGCAACAGGCAAGTTTGCCGGATCAAACCCGCTTTGCTTTAATGCATCACGGTAGGCATCAACTGTTCGCTTGAACGCAGACACCGGACCGCCCAGATGTGCCATATACATCGGTACACCGGCAAAACCTGCTTTTATCGCACTCGCTGGTGTTCCACCGACAGCACGCCAAATCGGCAGTGAACCATTCAGCGGACGTGGAAGAACTTTCGCATCCCGCAACGGTGCCCGAAATTGACCACGCCAATTGACAACTTCCTCTTCATTAATTTTGTTTAACAGATCAAATTTTTCTTCGTAAAGTTCTTCATAATCACGAAGATCATATCCCAGTAAGTCATAAACGCCTACCCTTGACGCACGGCCGGCGACAATTTCGGCACGTCCACCGGAAATCAAGTCAATTGTTGCGAAATCTTCATACACACGCACTGGATCCAACGTACTGACAATTGTAGAGGAACTGGAAATTTTAATGGTTTCCGTCGCCTGAGCAATGGCTGATAAGACAACGGAGTGTGCCTGGGTTGCAAAATACGCCTGATGGCTTTCCCCGACACTGAAAAAATCAAGGCCTGCTTGTTCAGCAAGCTTTGCCAGTTCAATGATTTCATTGATACGCTGCTGTGCTGAAATGCGTTCACCCGTTCCTGGATCCGGCAAATGATCACCTAATGTATATAAACCGAATTCCAGTCCCTTACTCGGATCTATACGATATTTTTCCATTGATAACTCAACCTTTCTTTTGGGAAAGAGAGGGTCAGTTTCCCTGCCCCAGTCCGGGATAGCGGTACAGAGAGCCTGTTCCTTCGTCCCTTTATTATAAAATAAATCAGTTAAAAAATTAAGAGAAATGGCACGTTCGCAAATCGAGGGGAATTCTTATTTCTTGATTTGAGAATCATGATTCGTGTCATATTATGATTAAACGGAAAAAAGCTTTTAGGAGATGACAAAATACTTATCGATGCATTTTCAAAACTTGGGATAACGGTATTTACCAAGCCTTCTGGTGGCAAAATCATCTATTTA
>NZ_DATGTI010000181.1:0-4239 GCF_035301925.1 Lentibacillus sp.
TATTTAGTTGATATATCTCATTTTGGGTTGATATCTATTCTTTTTGGTTGATAATTCTCCAATTTGGTTGATTTCCACTGGATTCAGTTGATATATCCGAACGTTCACAGAATCATCCGACCATTTTCCTGCTAATTCAGCCTTTCAGCATGAAGATGTTAAAAACTTGGCTTATCGTCACATTTTTTGTAAAAGGTATAATTGCACTTATGCAAATTGGAAAGTTTTATATTTGCCTATCTCCAAAAAAAGAGCTATCCCATTCGAAGAGATAGCTCTGTTCCATTAAATTTCTTTATTTAGCAATTTTCTTATTCGCCGTATGGAACAAGTACCATGCCACAATGCCGATTACAATCAAGGATACCCAAGGGCCGAAGATTGTTTCTTCAGGGAATACTGCCCCGGCTGTGACAGCTAATGCGACAATGACACCCATTAATGCTTCACCTGCGATATAACCTGATGCGAGCAGAATACCGCGTTCATTTTTCGCATCATATTCTTCTTTATTTTTCGTACGGCGTTTAATAATACCATTGATAAGTCCACCAATCATGATTGGAGCTGTTGTATGAATTGGCAGATAAAGCCCGACAGCAAATGGCAATGAACCGATGCCGAACAATTCAACCGTCGCTGCAGCTGCAGCACCGATAAAGATTAAGTTCCAAGGCAAATCACCGCTCATGATGCCATCAACAATCATGGACATCAGTACGGCCTGTGGTGCCGGCAGCTCTTCTGAACCGAATCCATACGCATTATCAAGCAAAATCAGGATAAAACCTATGACAATACTTACAATCAACACACCATAGAGCTGTGCAATTTGCTGCCATTTTGGTGTTGCACCAACAATATAACCCGTTTTCAAATCCTGTGATGTATCTCCGGCAATCGCTGCTGCAATACAGACAACCGAACCGATGATTATCGCGGTTACGGCACCTGCTTGTCCAGTTTGACCGATAGCGGAAAGCACTAATGAAATAAAAATCAGTGCTCCGATCGTCATACCGGACACAGGGTTGGACGAGCTTCCCACAACACCGACAATCCGGGATGATACGGTCACAAAGAAAAAGCCAAAAATAAACAGCAATAAGGCTCCGATAATCCCAACATTAATAGTTGGATAGAACATTAAAATACCTATGAACACAACGGTCAGAACAACGATTGATGTCATCGGAATATCTCTGTCCGTACGCAAGTCGGTCGTTTCACCAGCAGCGGAAAAACCTCTAACCGATCCGGTAAATGACGCTGCAATTGTCGGCATTGTTTTGATTAATCCCATAATACCGCCGAATGCTACAGCACCAGCACCAATGTAACGAAGATAGTTATCCCAGATATCATGAAAGCCCATTTCTGATATTGGTACATCACCCGGATAAATCGGAGCAGACGAGACATCACCGATAAAACTGATCAGCGGAATGATTCCGAGCCAGCCCAGGACACCACCAGCAAACATGATGCCGGCAATTCGCGGTCCAATGATATACCCGACACCAAGCATGGCAGGCAATGTGTCCATTCCGATTGCTGCATTTTTAAATTTGTAAATTTCCCACTCGACAGATGAAGGGAAAGCTTTGACAGCATCCGTTAACAGTTTAAATGCTGCACCGATGCCAAGGCCTCCCATTACCAGCTTGGCACCTTTTCCGCCTTTTTCACCGGCATGGAGTACCTCAGCGCATGCGGTACCTTCCGGATAAGGGAGCGTGTCATGCTCGTTAACAATCAATGCACGACGAAGCGGAATCATCAGGACGACACCCAGAATACCGCCCGCAAGCGCAATGATCGCAATCGTCGTCAAGCTTGGCTGAAGCTGCCAAATAAACAATGCAGGCAGCGTAAAAATAACACCTGCAGCAAGCGATTCACCAGTAGAAGTGATCGTCTGCACAATATTATTTTCCAAAATGGACGTCCGCTTCATGATAATACGCAGAACCGCCATCGAAATAACCGCAGCCGGAATTGAAGCGGATACGGTCATCCCTACGATAAGGCCTAAGTAGGCGTTCGCTGCACCGAATACAATCGCAAGGACCGCACCAATAACCATGGCAACCCACGTAAATTCAGGCGGATTTTTGGATGCCGGCACATATGGCTTAAATTCGTCCTTTTTATCCTGTTTTGACATCTTAACACCTTCCTTGAATTTCTTAGTTAAAAAATGAAGTCTATTTTCCGTCATAAAGTTTAGACAATTGATAATAAAAAGCAAATTCCCCGAAAATAGAAATTCCTCACTATTCAAAAATAGTAAGGAATTAACACTTCATTTTTTTCATATTTGGCACAGGGAAGCCAAATAGTTAATTTATCTATAAATAGTAACATAAATTTTCATTATTAGAAAGAGAAATTTTAATTTCCAGTCAAAGTAAAACGTTTTTCTTAACAAGACAGGACATTATAAAATTTCTTGTCTGCCATATCTAACGAAGGGTTATACCACTAAACCCCGGCGATAAGCCCAGTTTTTTCAGTAAGTCTATCAATAACTTTCTGACGTTATTTTCTTGTACGCCTTTGCAGCTAACGTTTGCTGTAGAAATTTATCCCAATCATTCCCTAAAGCATTTTGACCAATCGATAAAATGCTTCTTCATTACGATTATCAAGCGCTTTATCAATCATCCGTTTAACATTCATACGCACAAGCTCATCAATCACAGCGGTATCTGCCATACCGGGCTCCGCCTTCTGTTCGTTATACACCTGGACAATCACATGCAGCTGAGCCAGAAATTCCGGAATGCACAACAGGTCAGACATCGTCATGTAAATGATATCTTTTCCTTTTTGAAAAGCGAATCGTGCATCAACATTTTCTACCTTTTGTGTCCTGCGATTAATTTTAATTTCCTCGGATTCAAATGGAACAAACTGATAAGCTTGTTTATTAAGAATGATTGCGAAATACTGATACGCTAAAACGACTCGCACGTACTCGTCATCTGCCTGAATATAATAAGGCTTAAGCATCTTGATCGATACCATTTTCATCACTCCCGGGCTTTATTGAACTCTTAATATTCTGTAAATTGATTATACTATATAACGAACATCAGGACAAGCGTAATTTTTATTTAAATCCTGCTGCGACCAACAAACATGCCGCTGATTCCGGCAAATCAACGGCATATTGACTACTTGCTTTGAATGGATTCGGCTGCTTTCGTGATAGCCTCATCCGTGAAATGTTTCATGTATGTTTCTTCTATCTTTCGGCGATAGTCACCCGCTTCTTTCAGGTAACGAATGCCCTGTTTCATACATGATTTATAACGGGTGTTCAATTCGCTGATGTCAGTTTCAAATTTCTCATCGGTCCCCGGTGCAATCAATTCTTCATACAAATCCACGATGACTTCCCCTTCACGGCCCGGAAAAAACTCATGTGGATTGGTACTATCAAAAATGCAAAAGTCCAATTCCCGGACTAGCACCATGTCAATGCTACTTGGATCAAAACTACAGTTATACCGTTCCACATCAAAACCATGACTTTCACAGGCGGCAGCGATTTTTTTCATAAACACGGACTTGCCTGTTCCAGCACGGCCTTTAATGTAATAGACGTTTTTGATGTCTTTGATGAGATGCGGTACAACATTCACGACACCATCTGCTGTATTTGTACCGAAAAGTCTTGTGTACGTGTGTGGTGTGCGATTCTTCTTTTGTATGTTGTTAAGCAAATCATCAATGAACTGTTCCGCAAACGCATTTGCGTGATCAAAATCCATTTGATTAATATATATGTCTTCAAGGTCATCGTGAATTTTCAAACCTTCCGCAAAGCTGTCGTATGCTTGTTTTGTAAGATGTTTAACCTCCGTCAGATCCTGTTCCTCAACTGGAAAAGAGGTTGCTAGATTGATTGTTTCGGTACTTTTAGTGGCAATCCTTTCGTCCAGGAAAGCCAGCGACTTTTCGCGGATGATAATGCCATCAAGATAATCATTCCCCAGTGAGCTTTCAAGTATTTCCAGGTGGTTGTTCTTATATTGCTCCGCGAGCTTTTCGATTATAGCTGTATTTAATCGGGCCGATGGATGCTGCAGTGCAATAATTCGGCTGACATGATGCAGGTTTGTCTCAAGATGATTGACAAGACCTTTTGCGGTGTTGCCGGTGACGTAGTAGTGGAGGTTGGCCAAGGTGAATGCTCCTTTCATGAGAAAATTATCATGAGATCTTCTTATT
>NZ_DATGTI010000182.1:0-8398 GCF_035301925.1 Lentibacillus sp.
ATACTCAAGATAAAGTGAAACTGCATTCAGTGGAGCGCTCTTTCCCCGCTGAAGAAGGTGAACAAAGGCTAAGTACTCGGGCGTCCTGTTGCAACGCCTTTGTGACCTGCATCGTGCAGGCCCGAACCGAATCGGGCATTAGGGTCAGTTAGCCACCGTATTTTGGCGGGTTACTGACCGTAACATGCGGGAAAAGTGAAATTTGGAAATAAACACTTGTCTTTTTATGAACCATAATTAAAAAGCATCCTGTATCATCTAACCGGGATGCTTTTTCTACTGAAAGGTTAATTCCTCCTGAAGTGTTATGTTTGTCTGTTCGTCATCAGCCATGAATTCCGCCTTGCAAAATAACGTATAAGTCCCTGCCCTTGGTGATTCAAATTGAATGGAATCCTGTGGGTGATAACTATTTCCGGTTTCCAGCGTCCTGGAAACGGTATTTCCGGTATAATCATGGTTTGGATGGCTGAGTGATACAGAAATGAGAGGCGTCTGATGTTCGATTTCAACCGATTCATCCCCGACATACTGAATCGCCCGAAACACTTGAAAGCCGCCATCTGAGCGTTCAGCCCGGATATGTAAAATAAAATCACCTTCCTGTATCTCCATTGTTTTGTTATTTGCCAATTCAGCGTCTGCCCTTACGTTCAGCCAATAGAACGATACGAACAAGGTAATCAGACCGACTCCGGTAATTGCAACAATCCATTTTCTCATACCCATCTCTCCCCTTATATATAAGACGAATTTATCCGTCAAAAAGTTCCATAAAGTTTGCAAAAAAGTGCCTGTTTAAAAGGATAAGGTGAAACTTCATTCAACGGAATGATTTTCTCCGCTGAGTTAGTTGAACTGTATCGGCATTTATGGACAGTCAGCCGTCGTTTTCCGGCGGGTTATTGTCCATTATATGCGGGAAAAACAAGGACCGGCAGGCCAAGTTCGCGAACGTCCTGTGCGGGCGCCTGCACTAGCACGTCCTGTGGGTCGAAACTTCGACGCGGCATAGTTTCGAGCAGCGCAGCGTATGCCTTTAGATACATGAGCAC
Source organism: Lentibacillus sp. (assembly GCF_035301925.1). Taxonomy (GTDB): domain Bacteria; phylum Bacillota; class Bacilli; order Bacillales; family Amphibacillaceae; genus Lentibacillus. The sequence continues at coordinate 1,056 of NZ_DATGTI010000182.1, forward strand.
AAGGGATGCTTCCCTGAATCTGCATCACACGCGAGCATTAGCGCCTTTCTTTCCATGGAGCGGGAAAACAAGCCAACGAGCTTCTCGCGTGTGTACTTCTGCAGTTGACGATTGACGTGGGCGTTTTTAGCAGAAGGTCCTCTCTTCGATGCGTCATTGTTACCGGATTTTTTGAACATCCTCTAAAAGGTAAAAAATAGTAAGCATAAATAACCGTGAACATTAAAATTATAAATAGTGAAGTGCATAGGAAAAATCCATGTCACAGAACATTTTTTCTATTGACTTTTGACAACAACGAAATAAAATACTTTCCCAAATCTAAGGAGGAGCCATCACAATGACCGTTTCATCCCAGGTTAAACAGACAATTGCCGGTTTAAAGAGTGCTCAGGCAAGTTTTGAACAGTTCGCACTCCAGACCGAAAACAAACAGGCAAAGCAGCTTTATGAGAACGCAGCTCAGCAAACGCAAACGATTTTGCAGAATGTCGAACCACGTATACAGCAGATTGAGCAGGAAGAACCACAATACAAGGGATTTTAAATGAAGAGGTTGGCCTATTCAGCCAACCTCGCCAATCTGGAGGTATATACATGAAATCATTACAAGTTGTGTTAACACTGGGACTCATTTTATTACTGATAAGCTGCACATCAAATAATGATACATCGCAAAACAGCGGCGACGTCAATTACAATTTGATTTCGGCCGACACTTCCATTGATCAATCCATTGCGAACCAGGCAAAGAAAAGTATAAGCCAGCGTAACGCCATAACCGCCGTTAATGCTGTTAATACTAACAAGAAATTAATCGTCGCGTTTGAAATTGAACATAACAAACGGTTTCAATTAGCCGACATTAATAAAGAAATTCAAACGAAAATGGAAAAGGAATTTCCGAAGATGACGGTTGAAGTCTCCTCCGATAAAAGGCTGGTTCTAGAGATCGAAAAGCTTGAAGAAAAAATCGATAATCAGGATGTCACAAAAAAGAAATTAAAAAAAGAGGTTGACCGCCTTATCAAATTGAGTAAGGACAAAACTTGAAGAAAGCGTGAGGATATGTATGGCAGATAAGAAAAAGAAAAATTTACCGCCAAATGCACAAAGGTATCAGGCCTTTGCCGAACATAGGGAACCTAAGCGTCCATTACTTATAAATTGCTTCAAGGCTTTTCTGATTGGTGGGTTTATTTGTTTTATCGGCCAGATCATTTCCACCATATATGTTTATTATTTCGGGTTTACTGAGGAAACGGCGGGAAATCCCACTGTGGCGACACTAATTTTTATCACCATGTTTTTAACCGGTTTTGGGGTTTATGATCGTATTGGCCAGTTTGCGGGAGCCGGATCTGCCGTACCTGTAACCGGGTTTGGAAATTCGGTCATTTCGGCAGCGATCGAGCACCGTTCAGAAGGCTTTATATTAGGTGTCGGCGGCAATATGTTCAAATTGGCCGGACCCGTCATCGTGTATGGTGTTTTTTCGGCATTTGTGATTGCTTTAATTAAAACGATATTAATTAAATGGGGTGGCCTTTAATGCTAATCGGACATCGTACCTGGCTATTCAACAACGAGCCCGTTATCATTTCGACCGGTACTGTCGGCGGTCCATTTGAAGCCAACGGGAATATTCCGGACGCTTTCGATATTTTGCATGATGATATGTGGCTGAAACAATCGTCCTTTGAAAAAGCACAGCGGACCATGATGGAGGAAGCGACTCAGCTCGCCATTAAAAACAGTCTGATTCAAAAAGAGCAGGTAAAATTTTTTATTAGTGGTGATTTAATCAATCAGATCACCCCAAGCAGTTTTGCGGCTAAAACACTTGATGTCCCGTACTTCGGGCTGTTCAGTGCCTGTGCAACATCAATGGAAAGTCTTGCACTTGCCTCATTCATCATTAACGGAGACGGTGCCGACTATATATTGAGCGGAACCGCCAGTCACAATGCCGCTACAGAAAAACAGTTCAGATACCCGACAGAATATGGCGGTCAGAAGCCCCCGACTGCTCAATGGACCGTAACAGGAGCCGGTTGTGCATTGGTCGCGAAAAATGGCGAAGGACCCCGAGTGACTTCTGCAACTATCGGCAAAGTCGTCGATATGGGCATATCTGATCCATTCAACATGGGAGCCGCGATGGCCCCAGCAGCAGTGGACACCATTGAAACACATTTAAGAGAACGCGATGTTGAACCTGCCTATTATGACTTGATTATTACCGGTGACCTCGGTCATGTCGGGCGGGAGATTTCCCTGGACCTTTTTCGGAAAAAAAACATCAATATAACGAAAGACATGTACAAGGATTGTGGTCTTACCATTTACCGCGAAGGTCAGCCGGTTCTCTCCGGAGCAAGCGGAACAGCCAGTTCAGCGGTCGCTGTTTATGGCCATTTTTTAAAGTTAATAAAAGAGCAGCAATTAAACCGTATATTGGTCGTCGCAACAGGCTCCCTGCATTCACCGTTAAGTGTCCAGCAAAATGATTCCATCCCCTGCATTGCCCATGCAGTCTCGATTGAGTCAGGAAGTGATAACCAATGATATTTTTTTGGGCATTTGTTGTCGGCGGTACAATTTGTGTCATCGGGCAAATACTGTTTGATGTCTTTAAACTTAATCCCGGTGTCACGCTCACCATTTTTGTGATTTTAGGTGCTATTTTGGACGGTTTGGGATTATACGATCCATTGATAGACTTCGCAGGTGCAGGTGCAACCGTCCCCATTACCAATTTCGGAAATCAGCTTGTCCATGGCGCCATGCAGGAGGCAGAACAGCACGGGATTATCGGTGTTGTGACGGGCATATTCGAAGTGACGAGTGCCGGTATTTCGGCTGCCATCATTTTCGGCGTAATTGGTGCGATCATTTTTAAACCGAAAGGATAGGATGAAGTATGACGGTCAGCTCACAGGTGAAAGGGTGTTTTGCATCCGTGAAAAACATCGAGGCAACCCTCGACACCCTTGCAAATAAAACAAAAGATGAGGAAGCAAAGAAAGCTTTTCAGGATGTCCAAACCATCATGAACACCATTCAATTTGATTTGGAAAATCAGGTGCTGTATTTGACAAAGGAAGAGCCGCAATACGAAAGCTGAAAAACCATTGTATAAGAAATCAAGCTTCATGTAGTTGATAGACACGCCGATTACATTCATACAACACAGCATCATACTTGAAAAAAGGAATGATTTCATGCCAGGATGGGTGGAAATTTTAATTCGATCCGTCGTCTTTCTAATCGTTTTATTTTTAATAACGAAAGGCCTCGGCAAAAAACAAATGTCACAGCTGAATATTTTTCAATATATTACGGGTATTGTCATCGGCAGCATTGTCGCCATCCATGTGACTGATGCGACAACAAATCCCGTTTATGGAATACTTGCGCTGGCGGTCTGGTTTTTGATTCCGCTGGCAGTCGAATTTCTGTCACTCAAAAGTAAACGTTTCCGTAATATTGTTCAGGGTAAAGGCACTGTCCTCATTCAAAACGGAAAGATAATGAAAGACAACTTAAAAAAGGAACGATTTACGACAGACAATCTGCTTGAGGAATTACGGAACAATCAAGTTTTCAACGCAGCCGACGTTGAATTTGCCGTCCTGGAACAAACCGGCAAAGTGAATATACTTCCCAAAAAAGAAAACCAGCCGGTTACGCCAAAAATTCTTGGTCAACAAGTTGCACCGGAAAAAGAACCCCAAACGGTCATTATGGATGGTAAAGTGCTGCTCGAACCTTTGGCAAATGCTTCCTTGAACACAGACTGGCTGGATACCGAACTGGCTAAAATGAATGTCAGTATTGAGAATGTTTTCCTCGGTCAAGTTGACAGTGATGGCCAGTTAACGGTTGATTTGTATGACGACCAGCTGACAGTTCCCGAGCCGACTGAAAAACCGCTGCTGCTGGCCACCATGAAAAAATGCCAAGCAGACCTTGAGTTATTTGCCCTGGCAGCAGAAAATGAGCAGTCCAAACAGCTTTATCAAAATAACAGTAAACGAATGCAGCAGGCCATTGATAAAATAACACCATACTTACAATAAATCGTGGTGTTGTATGATGTTAGTTGATTTTTAATAAAACAGGTTCCCTAATAAAGAGAACCTGTTTATCCTTATTCGCTGATTTTTAAAGCGACCTTTCCAAACTGCTTGTTTTCCTTCAGATAATTCATGGCATCAAGTGCTTCATCCAAAGTAAATGTACGGTCCACGATTGGGTGAATCTGATATTTATCAATGAACTTAAGCATAGCGTGGAGCTCTTCCTGACTGCCCATCGTTGAGCCAATCAGCTTATACTGCCCGTAGAAAAACTTACGGAGATTCAATTCAACCGTATCTTCGGTCGTTGCACCGAACGTCACGATACGGCCACCTTTTTTCAGCACTTCAAGCGAACGGTTAAATGTTGCACGTCCCACACTGTCAATGACAATATCAACCGTTTCACCTCTGAGTTCTTCCGGCCAGTCGCTGTTTGTATCCAAGGCCCTGTCGGCACCAAGTTCAAGCGCTTGCTTACGCTTTTCCTCACTCCGGGAAGTAACGATGACACGCGCGCCGGCTTGTTTGGCAAACTGAATCAAATATGTTGCCACGCCGCTTCCGGCACCAGGCATAAACAGTGTCTCACCTTCCCGAATATTACCTTTTGTAAATAAAGCCCGGTAACCGGTTAAGCCTGACAAGGCAAGCACACCTGCCTCTTCCCAGGATAAATGCGGCGGTTTTCTTTCAACCTGCTCCGCCGGTAAAACAATCATTTCAGCGAACGTTCCATTATCGGGCATGCCCAAAATATCGAACTGTTCCGGTGGTGCATCACTGTTTTCATACCAGCCAAGCGACGGGTTGATGATCACTTCGTCCCCAACGTTAAATTCCGAGACACCCTCGCCTATCGATTCGATGACGCCTGCCCCATCAGAACCAAGGATTAATGCACTGGCGTCATCCCCTCTACGGCCCGGTACGGCTACGTCCCGCCGGTTCAGCCCTGCCGTCCGTATGGTAACAGCAACTTGTCCATGATCCGCGAATGGCTCGGTCATATCCTTTAATGTCAATTCTCCATATTCATGTACGAATGCTTTCATGTTCTACCCTCCATGTAATAATCACCGAATGCTTCCAGATGCTCTTTGTCAGTGATATCCTGAGGAAACAATGGAACGTATATTTTTTCCTGGTTGGCAAATGTTTCCTCAATTATATTCAGATACCGCTGTTCATGCTCTTTCCGCTTCAGTAAAAATTCACCTTCTGCATGTTCAGGCAACAGTTTATTTATGATTAATGTTTTCACATGCAAGTGGTATTTATCAAGCAATTCGATCGCTTTTTCCGTTTCAGCAATCGGCAGACGTTCCGGATTAATCACAAAGACAAAACCGGTTATGGTCCCATCAAGTAATATTTCCCTCGCTTTGGAAAACCGCTCCTGTCGTACTTTCAACACATCATAAATCGGGTCTTCAACAGGGTCACCGTCATTCAGCAGCTGGCTATAATTTTCATTTGTTTTCTGCCGCTTCTTCAGCATACCTTCAATCCATACACCCATCAATTCAGGAAGGGACAACAGCCGGATTGTATGACCTGTTGGCGCTGTGTCGAATATGATCTTATCAAAGTGATCCCTTTCTTCCAATATGATGGAAATCAGTTTATCAAACAGGGCAGCTTCCTCTGCACCAGGTGACGATTTAACCGTGTCAAGCTGGCGGTTGACTTCCCCCATCCTGCTGGCATGTATAACGTTTTTGATATTTTCTTTGACCCCTTTAATGTATTTGTCAGTTTCGGCGGCCGGATCAATTTCAAGAGCGGAAAGGTTTGCTGAAATGTGTGTGATCCTGCCCCCGATTGATTGACCGAAAATATCGCCTAAATTATGGGCAGGATCCGTGGAAATCAAAAGTGTTTGAAAGCCGTCCTTTGCAGACTTCCAGGCGATGGCTGCAGCAGAAGTTGATTTACCCACACCGCCCTTGCCACCAACGAAAATGATTTTTTTATCTAAAACTTGCATCACATTAACTCCCTTTCTGCCAGCAGTATCGGTATAAAGGACTGAATATCAGCAGCAGCGAATTCCAGTCAGTGGTGATTTATCCATACCCATCCGCAAATGCCAGTCATGAAACTCTTCAATCATATATGGGTACAATTCAAGGGTATAATAATAAACCGGGTTCGGGATGCCGATCATTTCGGAATACAAAAGCAATAGAAACAAATCGTCCTGATCCCGCAGTTCTCTTGCGATTTCCTGACGATGGGGCATGCTTAACACTTCTTCATAAAATGCCACAAGCCTCTTCAGCTGTTCCAACACAAGTTTTCACCTCTTTATAAACTCTAAAGGGATCATAACAGAGCATGATCCCTTTATTTCAATTATTAAAATAGCATCCATCTATTTGTTCCGCTCCATGTTTTAATGGTCATATACGCCCACAATGACTATTTCACATTTTCGTCCAGATCATCCGGCGTATCCATTTGACGCGTTAATGCACTAAAGGCGGTCAGAACTATCCACACTGCAAAGACAAATATAATGGATCCGAGTACAAACAACAGCATCGCCGGGTCACTGCCGAACCATGACCATTCAAACAATACTTGCTCAAACATAGCCCACAACGTCATGAACATCACAAAAATCATTGGAATCAATGTCACGAGATAGTTGCTTCCCCGTTTTTTAAGCCAGATGGAAACAAGCATCAAACTGATTCCTGCAAGCAGCTGATTGGATGTTCCAAACAGAGGCCATAGCAGGTAACCGCCTGAACCAAAACCTCTCGAACCTTCAGGCATTAACACCAAAATGGCACTTGAAATGACGGCAACAGAAGTCGCCACATGCATTTTCGTAAGAGCAGGAACTTTATATTCAACTCCAAGTTCTGAAATGATATAGCGCATCATACGAACTGCCGTATCAAGTGTTGTGGCAGCAAAACTGACAACAATTATGGATACGATGGTTGCAGCGATATCAGGTGGGATTCCCAAACCTGAAGCCAGTACACTTGCACCCTCTACAAATACATTCAGTCCAGCCTCATTAGCTGCTGTGAAACTGCTGTATGTTCCAAAAAATTCATCCGTGCTGCCGAAGAATGTTACGACTGCCAGGATAGAAACCAGTGCAAGCGTACCTTCACCGACTGCCCCAAAGTAACCGACGAAACGTGCATCCGTTTCATTATTAAGCTGCTTGGATGATGTACCGCTTGATACCAGACCATGAAATCCTGAGATGGCACCACATGCGACTGTAATGAATAACAG
>NZ_DATGTI010000183.1:0-7643 GCF_035301925.1 Lentibacillus sp.
CATTTTATACATGTTTAACTGCCTCCAGGTGCAAGGGTTTTGAACGAATTCTTATAAAAGGCCTTGCACCTATATTCGACATAATACGATCAAATTCCTTGTCAGTATTGGATTTTTTGTTTGTTCAGCAGTCCCTATATAAACCGATGATATCTTAATGATGTGTAGGTTTTATCCCAGTATCCCGGTTTTTCATTTTTGAAGGTGAAGCCCCGCGCTTCATAGAATGGAATTCCTTTTTGATTTCCCCTTTTAACGGACACCCATTGTTCTTTAGCGCCAAATTCTTTTTGCTGGTTGGTAATAATATTCAGAAGTTTTGAACCGATTCCTTCATTTCGCCTATCAGGATCCAGATATAATACGAATATTTCTCCTGCTGTTTTCCCGATCATACCACCACCGCCGGCACCAATTACCTCATCATTCTCGACAGCAACAAAATAACCGCCCCAATACCTGTTTGATACAACGACTTCTTTTGAAATTCTATCAGTATGATAAAATTCCTCGACGATTCTGCGGATATAGTCTTCTGGGTAGGAATCGCCGTATGTTGCCCAATAGGCGTCCGTGCATACTTTGGCTATGCCGCTAATATGCCGTTCATCTGCTTTGACCACATGAATGTCTGCTTTCACGATTTCACCCCCTATCCGTAAAGATCGACCTGAAAAATAAAAAAGTGTCCCAAAACCCAGTTGGTTTCGGAACAAACAGTCGACGTACAAGTCAATTATTGTCTTTCCATAAGCTCATTAAAATTCAGTTTTTTGTTCAGCATTATGATAATTGGAATCCCAAGCGCCATAATGCCGAATTCACCCAGTGCTGTCGTCAGCCAGGTCAACAGGAACGGCAAGTCGGCGACCATGTAAAGCTGAAATGCGATGATAAACATATTAAACGTAAATACAACCGTATTGATAATGAGCAGCGTTAATCGATGTTTAATAAATATCGACAGAAACATGACGAATCCAAGCGACAGCACTGAATGCGCGACGCCAAATGTCAAATCGTATATCCCGGTTGGTGAAAATAAATTAGTCAAAAAAACACCAAGTACAATCCCGTAAAAATATTTTGTGTTAAAGACTACGAGATGGTTAAATATTTCGGGGATCCTAAACTGAATGTTGGAAAATGCAATTGGGGCGGCGATCAAAGACAGCGCGACATAAGCTGCTGCTATAATCGCATTAACAGTAAGTGTTTTAATATTCAATGATTTCACTCCTTAGTTTTTTTGCGTGGGATGATTTCGAACCACGGTTTGGGTATCAGTCCAAACAAATCAATTATACTCTGAAATAAAGCGCACGAAAAGAGATATCAACAGATTTATGACCTTTTTAAAAATGACAGCGGGCGGATTGAATCGATAGCAAGCTTAAATCACGATTGTCCATTTCGTTCAATTTAAATGAATGGATTTTTCAGTGCAGGGCAGCATAGATGAAAATGTCTCGCACAACTCACAATTTTTCTGTTTATTATGCCATCAAAGGATGTTTAATAAATACACATAGGAAATACATTAATAAAGACCGAATGGTGCTCATACACCAAACGGCCTTGTGGTTAACTTACCGGTTTTGTCTATCAACGCTCGTCACTTTCCATCCCTTTTGATCAACCCACTGAAGATTGACGACATACATCCAATCCTGAACGCCTTCAGGGCTGACTTTTCCAACTGCTTCCTGTGGACCGTCGCCACTTTCCAGCCGCCAGAGCGTCATGCTATCATCAAGTCCTGTTACCTTTTGAATAGCGTCTACCTTTTCATTCCAGTCCACCGAACCTTTTTCATAACTGGATGTATGCTCGCCGGTCTGGGAAGTGCCAATAGGTTCACCAATCATGTCTGAGTTGATGTCGTTGTCGTCCTGCTGGGATTCATTTTCTTCCTGATCTTGTTGTGTATCCTCATTTCCTTCCTTTTCAGATTCATGAATCTCTAAACGATCAATCGCATTCTCGTCCTCTCGAGACGCTTCTTCTGCTTGGTCCTCGCCTTCTTGCCGGTTAGAGGTCGTTGTTTCTGACTTTTGATCTGCATTATTATCTTCAGTGATTTTAATGTCTTCTTCCTGACTGTTTGATCCGCCTCCACCTGCGTCGCTGTTTTGCTGATCATCCGTTGTGGCGCTGCTGCCAAATATCATGTTCCCTCCAATCATTAATATGAGGGCAAAGACAACAACAATAAGAGAATTAAGGATGATGTTCCGTTTGCTTTTCCGCTTGCGCATGTTCATGTCAGTTCGTGTTTTCATGTCGATCTCCTTTCCAAAAACCCTTAAAAGCCATTTTAAGTGACAAGAACAGTGATAGAGACTTTCGCTGTCCATTCCCAAATAGCAAATATTCCAAACTTCTGGCCGCTGACTGAAATAATTAGCTTATTTCAAATAAGCTGCCTAAATAAGATCTTTATTTAAAGTGACTGCTATCAGCGGTACAATTCAGCAGTCAGGTATAGACTATTCGTTCCTTCCAACCCTTTTCCTGGGGTAGTCTGTATCGACCTTGCCTGATTTTTTGGAAGAAGTCAAAAGAAATAGTAGAACAAGAACACAAGGACTAGATTTATGATCAATACTTCCGGTGATGTTTATTTCCAGTATCTCTAAATATGACTTAATTTTTCTTGTGCTCGCTTGGGCAATAACCGAAATAATAACCCTTGATATTTAATATCCGCTATCCCAGCAAACAAGACAATCATGAATAACAGCATCGTTTTCTTGTTATGTTTAGAATGCCGCTCCATCATATATCCTCCATATCAATTTACTCCCCACATTAGTGGTCTATTATAATGACTTTAGGACAACTCTCCATAGTTAGAAAATCGGTTGAGATAAAAGTCAAAATAATATAAATTTTAATTTACTATTGACTTATCGGATTAATTGGAATAAGGTGTATATTATAACCAAATATTCTTATCCAGAGAAGCTGAGGGATCTGGCCCTGTGAAGCTTCAGCAACCCCTGACAATTGTCAGGAAGGTGCTAATTCCAGCAAGTGCAATTCTTGGGAGATAAGAGCGGAAACAGTTAAAAAGCAAAAGCCCTCTTTTCTCACTAAGGAAAGGGGGCTTATTTTTATTGGAAAAATTTAAAGATACTTAGCTAAGAATAGTCCAATAAATCTAATAAGAAAGGATGTCCGTTATGAGTGACATTGTTGTGTTGTCGGGAAGTCCTTCTGAATTTTCCCGGTCCGATAGCGTGCTAAAGTATTTAGGAACTTTACTTAAACGCGAACATTTTACAGTGACGCATATTTCGATTAAAGATCTTCCGCATGAAGACATATTTCAAGGGAAATTTGATAGTCCGGCTATTCAGGATATTGCACGATTAATCCAAAATGCGAAAGGTTTCATTGTCGGATCACCGGTGTATAAAGGGGCTTATTCAGGTGTCCTGAAAGCATTGCTTGATATTTTCCCGCAGGATGTCCTGAAACATACACCAGTCCTTCCAATCATGACAGGCGGAAGTCCGTCTCATTTACTGGCAATTGAGTATACGTTGAAGCCAGTTTTAGCAACATTAAAAGGGCACAACTTGAAGGGGCTTTATCTGCTTGACAGCCAAATAGACAAATATAAAGAACAGCCAATTATCGATGACGATATTTTACACCGAACGAAGAAACAGCTTCAGTATTTTATCGAAATCGTTAATAACCAGGCTTCACATGTTGTTTAACCTAATTGAACGTTTGGATTAAAAATTAAAAAATCCAAGGAGGATATACCATGACAAAAAAGCGAATTTACTTGAACGCGTTTGATATGAACACGCCCGGGCATCAATCGCCAGGTTTATGGACGCACCCGGATGATGAATCCCATCGTTATAAAGATAGCGAATACTGGATTGAACTGGCTAAATTGTTGGAAAAAGGGCGATTTGATGCCGTGTTTATTGCGGATGTGTTAGGTACTTATGACGTGTATAAAGGATCACGCGATGCAGCGGTAGCTCAAGGGGCACAGGCTCCGGTGAATGATCCAGCTTTAGTGGTACCGCTAATGGCTGCAGTTACAAAACATCTTGGGTTTGGCGTTACAGCTTCCGTTACACATGAGCACCCTTATACATTTGCCCGCCGTATGTCGACATTGGATCACTTAACAAAAGGCCGTGTAGGATGGAATATTGTAACATCCTACTTAAAAAGTGCAGCCGTCAACATGGGATTGGAAGATCAAATTAACCATGATGAGCGGTATGATATAGCAGCAGACTATTTGGATGTGTGCTACAAGCTTTGGGAAGAAAGCTGGGAGGATGATGCTGTTAAAGTAGATAAAGAGAATGGCATTTACACCGATCCCGAAAAGGTTCATGACATCAACCATGAAGGAAACTATTTTAAAGTTCCCGGTGCTCATTTGAGTGAACCATCTCCACAGCGTACGCCTGTAATTTATCAAGCAGGCGCATCAACCAAAGGCCGTGCATTTGCTGCTAAAAATGCAGAATGTGTGTTCATTGGTGCACCAACGATATCCGCAACGAAAGAGACGGTTAATAAACTGCATGATGATATTGCAAAAGCAGGAAGGTCACCGGAAGAAGTGAAAATCCTTACGATGTTTACACCAATCGTTGGACGAACAGAAGAAGAGGCTGTGGCAAAATTTAATGATTATAAAACTCATATCAGCCATGAAGGTGCACTCGCCTTATTTGGCGGTTGGACCGGTATTGATTTATACGAGTATGACAAGGACGAAAACTTACGCTATGTACAAAGCAATGCGATTCAGTCTGCAGTCGAAAATTTCACAAAAATTGATCCCGATAAACCATCGACTGCTGAAGATATCAAAGACTTTGTAGGCATCGGTGGTATGGGGCCTTATACGGTCGGATCACCCGAGCAAATTGCTGATACGATGGAAGCATGGGTGAATGAAGCTGGAATTGATGGCTTTAATATTGCTTATGCCGTTACACCAGGCACATTTAAGGACTTTGTTGAATACGTCGTACCCATTTTGCAGGAACGAGGATTGGTTCCAAAAGAATATGAAGGCACAACATTAAGGGATAATTTATTTGGTCAAGGTGATCAACTGCCGGATCATCACCCCGGGAAAAATTCCAGAAGCGTGTTGGCAAATTAGCCCTTTGTGAAAGACAAATGAAAGAACCTGTATCCACTTAACCAGTGGGCACAGGTTCTTTTTACCGGGACCAGTTTTTTAGCAATGATTTAATAAGAAGCCGTCATGCAAATTACGGCTTTTTTTTTGAATATCCACATGCCACCTTTCCTTAGAAGCTGAGGAGCACCAGGCTAGTTGCCGAGAGTTCATCGAGTCAGTCTCTCCCCCTCTCTTGATGAGAAGCATGCGCATGATTCAATTGTTCTTTAAATCCGTATTTACCCATATTAGTCAACTATTACTTTATCTTCCAGCTTCTTCAGTTCACTACCTAAAAATTTAGCTACTTCCAGCATTCCGAATTTCTCGCTTTTAGCTTCAGCGTCGCTGTTGTAGTTCGTATTCGTATTAATATCATACGTATAAATGTTGCCATCCTTATCCTGGATAAATTCGATTCCGGCAATTTGAATATCATTCGCTGCGAGAACTCGTTCATATTTTTCCAAAATTGGATGATCAAATCCTTCAATGATTTGAAACTTGGAGTTACTTGATTCTTCCTCACCTGCCGGACAGAATAACTCATCGATGGCACAGGCGTCTGCCGGACATAGTTCAAAGCCATCTGAGGTATCGACACGGACTGCATAAACAAACCTGCCACCGACAAACTCACAACGTGTAATGAAAGGCTGAGGCGGCTGAATATACTCCTGAATTAATGTCACCCCATCCACTGGTTCCTCAAAACGATCACCTTCCACATAATCTTTAAGGGCATCTGCAGATTGGAATAGCTGCACCCCAAGGCCTTTTCCTGCACGGTTATGCTTTGTAATAAACTGCTTTCCTTCAAAAGCTTTTGCTGCTTCCAGCAATTCATCTTTTCCGACTGCCGCAGTCGTTTTTGGTGTTTCGATTCCATATTTCTGAAGCTCTAAATATTGCAGCACTTTACTTACCTCTAATTGTAAGGCACGGCTCCCATTAATGACCTTCCTGCCATGATGCTCAAGCCACGCCAGAACAGCATTTGTCAATTCCGGAGAGAAACGATTTCCTCTTGTGTGGGATGAAGCACTCATGCGGTTATAAAAGATACCTTCCGGCGGTTCTGAAGAAAGATCGACTGTTCCGTTTGTCAGCAGCCAATCTTCATATGGGAGATCGAGTTCTTCCAACCTTTTAATTAAATGATCCGTCCATTCATTATTTTCATGTAACACATATATTTTACGCATTTCATCGTCTCCCCGTATTAAATATTTGTTAATGATGCGCGCAATTCCTCCACCTTGGGCATCACTTCTTTTGAAAAGCGTTCCAATTCCTCCAGCTGCGGGGAACATTGCAGCAACAGTAAATCGACACCTGCTTTTTCAAAATCCAGGATTTGTGTTGCAATTTGCTCAGCCGTACCAACAAGATTTGGACGCAAACCTCTGTTGGATACCGAATAGTCCTGCAGCTGAATTTTCTGCTCCAGCTGTGATTTGGATGTAAAATCTTTAAATCCTGCATAACCACTTGTATCTTTGACGGTTGTGATCCGTTCCAGTTCGGCTTGTGCCTCTTCTTCTGTATCACGGCAAATGACGTACGCCGCCATACCAATTGATTTAAACGGTTCTTTACCAGCTTTCTCTCTTCTTTCCTTCATATCAGAAATCTTAACGCTAGCCTCTTCCACTGTATGCCCGTGTAGAATATAGGCATCACAAAGTGAAGTTATAACCTGTTTTCCTTTTTCGCTCTCACCGCCTGCATACAAAATCGGATTTGGCCGCTGAACAGGTTTTGGCGACAGTTGGGTATTTTCAATTTGATAATACTTGCCATGGTATGAAAAGGTTTCCTCTTCCCATAATCCTTTTAAAATTTCAAGAAATTCTGTTGTCCGGTCATAGCGTTCATCATGCTCAGTAAATTCCCCACCATATTGTTTCGCTTCTTCAGCCCACCAGCCGGAAACGATATTTAACGTAAACCGGCCATTACTAATGTGGTCGATATTTGCTGCCATTTTAGCTGTTACAGCAGGGTTATGGAACACCGGGCGTACCGCTGACATAATTTCAATTTCATCCGTAACAGCTGCAAGGGCTGCCGCCGTTGACCATGCCTCCAGTGCATCAGCGTCTGTTCCTTTAATATCATTTAAGTATAGTTCAGCAATTAATGTCGTGTCATATCCCCATCTTTCGGCAGACTGAATAACATTTTTTGCATAATCAAATGTCGGTGGCATCCCTTCATCCTCTACATTCCTGAGCCACCCGCCAAAAATAGGTAACCAAAAACCGTATCTCATAAATTTCACTCTCCCTTAATGTCGTGTATGTACAAAAAAACTCCTTTCCAGAAAAGAAAAGAGTTTTGACTGATATCATTTCTTTTCTTATCTTTCAAGCAAAGCCTGATGGAATTGGCACAGTATTCTTATATAAGAATCTGTTGCCGAGGCTTCAACGGGCCATATCCCTCCACCTCTCTGGATAAGAAA
>NZ_DATGTI010000184.1:0-6615 GCF_035301925.1 Lentibacillus sp.
CATTTTATACATGTTTAACTGCCTCCAGGTGCAAGGGTTTTGAACGAATTCTTATAAAAGGCCTTGCACCTATATTCGACATAATACGATCAAATTCCTTGTCAGTATTGGATTTTTTGTTTGTTCAGCAGTCCCTAAATATGTTATAGCCTTTCTCTTCATAATAATACTGGCCGAATAGCCGCATATCCATCGCGTTACCAAGATAGCCGTGTGCCATCACAACGACCTTATTCGTTTGCTCTTTCGCCTCAAGGAAATAGCCCTTCAAATCCAGTCCGTCATAGGAAGTCATCGTCCATTCATCAAATTCCTGCTGATCCACCCATGTCCGCCAGTCACCATCAAGCAGCACATCCATCGTCTCAGCCGACACTTCCAAATCTTCATTCCCCTGTAAAAAGTCTTTCTGATTACGGTCAATTGCCAAATGATAAAAATAGAAACTGACGATGGTATTAATGATCAATGCGACACTTGCAATTCCCAAAACAATTTTCAGCCATGTTTTCCGTTTCACGCCTTCTCCCCTTCCCAAAATCTATTACGCTAATTCCATTATACAAAACATGGCGAATGATTTGGCCTTTCATTTAATGGTACTTCTTAGAAATTCTCATAATCATTTTGTGCCGATCCACGAGAAAATTCACCCTTCTGATTTTAAAAAACTCAGGAGAGTCGTGTTCAAGTACTGCGTTCGCAATCTCTTCAGATATCAAAAAGCGGACAGAACTCCTGCCCGTTTTTTTAAACGTAGACACCTCAACACTTATCCTTAATACTTCTATAGCCATTAATGAAACAAACCAGCTTCCTTGGATTTTTTCATCAGCCTGTCAGTGTATTTATTAACCACATTTTTAAACAACATCCCGAATATCAGAAAACCAAGCCCAATTAACGCGAGGATGGCCACATCATATAAAGCTGTTTCCCATATGATGCTGCCGACTGCCTCACGCATTAAATCGATGGCATAGGTGAACGGAAGGAATGGATTGATTCGCTGGAAAAACTCCGGCAGCAAAACGACCGGGTATGTGCCACCAGCACCGGCAATCTGCAGGACCAAGAGAACAATAACCATTGCTTTCCCGACATCACCAAACAGGGATACGAGTGTAAACGTAATGAGTATAAACACCAGACTAATGAACAGGCCGAAGATGACAAACCAAACCGGGTGCACCATATTGATATCAAGAATGACTATATTGCCCAGTGTCACAACGAGTGCCTGCAGCAGCCCGATGGTGACAAATGTGAACAGCTTGCCGAAATACCGTTCCCTGCCGGTTAATTCTTCCGTATGATGCACATCGGCCGCCAATAAAGAAATGAGCAATAAACCGCCGACCCAGATAGCCAGCACGGTGTAGAATGGTGTCATCCCTGTTCCATAATTTTGGATTGGAAATATTTCATTTTTATTCAGTTTGACAGGTTCTTCAAAAAAACCACGTTCAGCTTCTGGATCGTTCCGTAATAACTCGATGATCTCGTTAATATCCGCTTCGCTCTGAACATCACGGATCCTGTCGGCAAGATTATTAACTTTATCATGGACATAAGGATACTCACCAAGAATCGTATTAAGGTAATCCCGACCCTGACCGATATCTTCCTCTGTGCTAGCGAGTACCTGCTTTACTTCAGGTATTGTCGACTGGATACCGGTTAATATGTCTTCTGCATCTGCTAATGTCTGCTGAGCATGATTGATTTTCTTTTCCACTTCGGGCTCAATATTTTCCTTGTACTCTGTCAAAAAGTCACCTATCCGGGTAGCCGTATTGCCGGACAGTTCCTCAAGGTCAGAAAGGATTGAATCCACTTCCCGTTTCTTATCATCAATGAATGATGTTATTTGATCACCGTTCTTCCGGGCTTCTTCAAGCTCCCCTCGCAGTGTTTCCAGCCGTTCAACCGCATCCGCAATCACTTGATCCTGCCCGTTAATATTCTGCTGAGGATTTTCACGATTGCCGCTGCCTTCTTCATTGCCGCCTGAAGGTTCGCCATCCTGCCGGTCTTGATTCATTTCCTTCAGCTGCTGCAATGCTGCCTCGATTTCACTGATCCGGCTCGTGGCATCATCCAGTGAGTTGCTTATATTTTGCTGCAGCTCTTTTCCTTCGCTGAAATCAATGTCCTGTCTCTGCGCATCCTGAAGCAACCGATTAATATCCTCGGCCGTGTTTTGCGCTTTCTGTAAATCTTCCTCGATTTGCGGCGCCAATTCATTCAGGCGATCCTCCGCTTTCGACAACAAACCAGATGTTTCCCTGACGGTCTCAAGGCCACTTTTCGTTGTCTGCTCAGCCTTTGGAATTGCCGCCTGAGCTTCATCAATCAGGTTCTGGGCATTTTTCGTGTCCTCAAGCCCGCTGGAGACCAAGTCGTGAATGTCCGGCAGTTTTTCTTCCAGAGTAAAAATATAATCTTCAAACATCCGGATATCCGGCAGACTTTCATTCAGCTCAATGCCTATCTCATCAAATAAATCAAAAATAACACCGTTTATCGTGGATATGAAATTGCTGGTGACCTGCTCCACGATCGTACTGGCACCCTTTTCCGTAATCTTCGGCGCGATGGCGTTGATCTTTTCATTAACGTAATATTCCATTTCACTTTTTTCAGGGTTATCCGTTACGACAGTCCCCAGTTTTTCAGAAAAGTTTTCAGGGATCACAATGACAGCAAAATAATCGCCATGTTTCACATTCTTCATGGCGTCCTCCCGGTTTGTGAAATGCCAGTCCATTGCATCATTATTCTTAAGAGTGTCCACAACATCATTGCCGACATCTATCTCTTCTCCCCGTACTTCAGAACCTTTGTCTTCATTCACAACGCCTATAGGAATCTGGTCTGTCTGGCCATAGGGATCCCAGGATGCCTCGATATTGAACCAGGCATACAGTGAGGGCAAAATAATCAGACCGCCGATCAGAATGGCGGCCACCCAGTTTTTCACGATATTTTTTATATCATTTGAGTAAATCTTCCAGCTGTTTCTCATGGATATACTCCTTTTTCTATGGCAAAGGATGATTCATTTTGAGTATTCACCACAACCCCATATTTAAACATTCTTCGATAACGCGGTGTTTTTTTGAGCATCTTGTGTCGCTTCTTCATCATCACCACTGCAAGCTCCTAATATAAAAACGACAGACAATACGATTAATAAGATTTTTTTCAAGTATCTTGTCCCCCCATAATAAATATAGTCATTGTTAATATAACATATGGTACACAATTCTGCTAATACATAATACTTTCTTATCCAGCAAAAGACCTGCCTTCTTAAATATAGCTAAAGCGGGTGGATTTTGACATAAATGTCGGGCGACTAAAAAAGTCGTAAACTAGTGCATATTCGTGTATGGCTGAACTCATCCTTCAATTTTGAATATGTCGTCCCTACCTTGAATGAAATGATTGGCTATATGTACTGTAGCGCAAAAGTCTCCCCATTGGCCACTAATGCTACCGTGTTCTATGTATGTGAAAGAAGGAAGATGCTGGACATAGATAAGTTTTATGGTACTTCAATGAAGTAACATTAAAATACAGCCAAAATTTAGATACATTGATTGTTAGATATCAAGACTTATAAAGGGCAAATAATCATGGTAGAAAATAATAGTTGAAAAAAAGACGACAAATAATGACAAAACAAGACAAATTTGATATACCTTAGGTATAAATGCCTGTATACAGTCACAATGGGGGGATTCCATGGCAATTGTTAACATTAAAAATGTTCGAGAAGGCGACTTGTTAGGTCAAGATATATATAGAGGAAAGTCATTGATTTTAAGAAAAGGAAACAGTTTGTCGAATAACGTCATTTCAAAATTGAAACAATGGGACTTCACCTCAATTGAAATTGATGATGGTCAGGATGACGACTCCATCATTAAACAGGACAATGAAATGAACAGAACGGATACTGTACCCGATGTATCAGTGTTAAAGGAGATATTCTTCAGTAATTTATCTAACATTGGCCATGAGTACCGATATGGTTATGCTCTTAATGATTCCAATGATTATGAATGGCTGGAAGGCTTATTTATTAAATTCATGTCCATCAATAAGGTTTCTCGATTAATGAAAAAACTGCAAGACCTAGATAATTACACTTATAATCATTCTTTTGACGTTTTCATTTTCGGTTCATTATTTGCTAAGAGGATAGGGCTTAACAATATTGAGGACTTCTCTTTAGGTTGTCTATTACATGACGTAGGAAAAATGGATGTTCCTAAAGATATTTTGAATAAACAATCTAAGTTAACACCCCCGGAATATGACGAAATAAAAAATCATACTGTTTACGGTTATAAGATACTTAAAAGCTATAATTTTTCAGAAAATATCGCTGCATTGGCAAAATATCATCATGAACGTATTGATGGCAGTGGTTATCCTGAAGGTATTCAAGGTGATGAATTTACGGAAGAATTAAAAGTTATCAGTATAGCTGATGTCTATTCTTCATTAACTTTAAACGGCCTTATCGGGATGCTTTCGGCTCTACATCTGCTGAAAGAATTTTACTTAATGAATGCAGCAAAATAGAAAATTATTACTTTTATCATTTCTTTAGAATGTTGAATATTTTTCCTCTAAAGACAATCGTTGAATTAACAAATGGGACTAAGGCTAAAGTAATTGGTGCAAATGATAAGGTGCCTACTTTCCCTGTATTGCAAGATGTTGATACATCAAATCAAATTGAAATACCATTGGATAGAGCAGTTGACGTCAAAAAAATCATTCATTTTAATTCCTAAAGGGTAGTTATCAATCGATGACTACCCTTATCACTCAAGGGATTAAAAGAGTATTAGCCATGAATACCGGTATGGGTATGCTCTTCATGATTCCAATGATTACAAATGCTCAAAAGACTCTTTTATTAAGTTCATGTCCATCTATATCAGAATATGACGAAATCAAAAACCATACTGTTACCAGATAAAAAGCCGGTGTGGTAACAAAAGTGACTAACACTGTAGTTGATAGTCTTGCAAATAAATGCAATGAAAATCAGACTAGAAGTTGATAGTATAATCGAAGATGCCGCGGAAAGTGGATAAATCGTTCTCTATTTTATTATACCGTTATAATAAGGTCGATTAATATCAATTGTTTAATATGTATATCTAAAATTTATATACTAGATGTGCAAATTTTTGTACCTCATTTTTTGTATAATTAAATTGAATCTAGTAAGGTGGACCCCATTGTCAAGACACATATTTTATAAAAATAAGGTGGGGGGGTCAGTTATCATTGTTTTCCCTTTCCCATCTTACTAACTAGCTCTTTCTTGTGTCAGGTTCTGTCAAGGGCGTATTTTCCCTTGACAGGTTCTGGCACAGGAAAGATAATTGCCTAAGATGGAAAGGATAACGGTACGGGCTACCCGAAATAAATAGATGCCGGTGTTTGATAATCTAATGATTGATGAGGCCGTTCATGATTATAAAGGTTCATATAATCCCTTATATTGCTTCTTGCCGCTCTTGGTGACCCATAGTCCTTTAAATAGACTTCTTCGTACTTAAGGCTTCTCCAAAAGCGTTCAATCATGATATTATCCAATGCCCGCCCCCTTGAGTCCATACTAATTTGTACGGATGGATGCTCTTTTAAAAGATTAATGTATTTTGGGCTGGTAAAATGACTGCCTTGATCACTGTTAAATATTTCAGGTGTACCGAGCGAGAATGCGCGTTGTACGGCATCCAGGACAAAGTCAATTGCCAACGTCTGATCCAGTTCCCAACTGATAATGTAACGGGAATACCAGTCGATAATGGCCGTTAGATACATCCAGCTATTATGCAAGCGAATGTATGTAATATCAATGCTCCAAACCTGGTTGGGCCGAGTAATATTCACTCCTTTCAGCAGATATGGATAAATACGGTGCTGTAGATTGCGTTTACTCAAATTAGGACCCGGATAAATGGCTTGTATACCCATTTCACGCATGTGACGCCGCACTCTTTTACGGTTGATATTCACCCCTTTATTCTGTAGTATTTCAGCAATCTTGCGTGAACCGAGAAACGGAAATTTAGTATAAATCTCGTCAATCCGGTGTTTAATGGTCACCTCTTCCAACGATGGCTGAACAGGCTTATAGTAAAGGCTGGAACGATTGATCCCGAGCAGGTTAGCCTGCCATGAGATAGGCATTTCTGGATCATCCCAGTCCACCATCTCCATGCGTTCCCGTCTAGTCGTTGTAGATGCCAGATTTTTTTTTGATCCACGACAATTGCGTGGTTAATTTGCCGACCTCTGCATAAAGGTTTTCCAGCTTTTCTTCATAGTCGGCTTTCATTTTTTCCAAGTCTTTATTTTGTTTCTCAAAGACTTGCGGCATTTCTTGCAGGAATTGCGTTTTCCATTTATGCAGCTGGTTTACATGAATCCCGTGTTCCGAAGCAATCTGGCTCATTGATTTTTCTTCCTTCAAGATTTCCAACACGATTTGTGATTTGAATTCTGGTGTATATCTTTTGCGTTTCATATACCTACCTTAACATCTCCTTTTTTCGTGTCTAAAATCTTGGGTCCATTATA
>NZ_DATGTI010000185.1:0-8605 GCF_035301925.1 Lentibacillus sp.
ATTATACAGACGGTGCGGTGTTAAATCCCGAAAGTGAAATCCCGACACTGATTTACGGTCCCGGAGACGAAAAACTGGCACACCAGCCAAATGAATACGTTGATGTGGATGCATACCTGCGTTCGATTGATTTTTATAAAACATTAATTCTTGAGTATGCAACATAATATAGACATTTAGTTTTTGGTGGACATCCTCAAAGGTCGAAGAATAATTTCAATATGACGATTTTCGGCAGCTGCCGAAAATTAACATTATAGAAGGGTGCACATCGCGCGAAATCATAGAAGTCTCGCGCGATTTCTTGTGGACGTTGCGCGAAATTCACGGCTCGTTGCGCGATTTCAGTCGGTCCTCGCGCGATATCCTGAGCTGTCGCGCGATTTCATGCCATGCTCGCGCGATATCCCGTGAGCGTCGCACGAAATCTACAGGACCTCGCGCGAATTGCTCAACCTTCTCAAGCCCCTGAATTCCCAATCCCGCCGCAGAAGCACAAAAAGAGGGAAAAGCCATAACTTTTCCCTCTTTTTCATTTGCATTCGTTTTCTCTACCGCCATTTTTAATAGCACCTCACTATTTTTAGATTGGAAGCGTTTTAATTCTGGCTGAGTTACAATACCAAGTTGTCTGCCAAATAATCTGCAGTACAGGAAATGGTTAGTTATATTGTACAACGTAAGTGTTTTCATTAATAATGATTAAAAATGATGGTTTTTATCATCGAGTCTGATACCCAGCTGCTCAAATAACAATAATGTTGAGTACATTCAAAAATGCAGCTCAATAAGCACTGCTGTTTTATTCTGTCATTACTACCAATACAAATAGGGTAATCCTGATAATTGGACTACCCTGCTTGTTTGTTCAGTCAAGTATTATATCGCTTCTTTTTCTTCTGTGTTAAAGTCTTTGTGAATGGTTTTTATGGTTGACGATGGCGACCCAAAAAATCTGCTGACTACAAAAGCGCCGATAATGGAACTGATCATTCCAAGTGAACCCGATATCCAAACATTATAAAATACTAACAAAATGACAAATACAGAAATCCCCAGAAGAGAAGCAGTAACAGCTCCTTCCTTTGTTGCTTTCTGATCAAATACAGCCAAGATTACCGGCCCCACTACAAGCGAACCCATTCCACCCAATGCACCGTACACTAGAATAGAAAGAAATTCCGGCGTTTGCATTAATGACCCGATTATGGCAATCCCGCCAATAATCAGCGTGCTGACCTGCGAGACTCTTAGACTTTGTTTGTCAGTAAGTTCTATATGAAAACATTTTTGTATTAAATCATAACCTACTGTTGTTCCCACTGAATGTAAAATGGAGGAAACGGTTGTAAGCACCGCTGATAAGACGCCGATAACGACTAATGCACCAATATAAGTAGGAAAATACGTACTTACAAACATTGGCAATACAGCATCCGCTTGCTGTAAGTTAGGGAACAAAATTCTTCCGGCAAAACCGGCCCACATGCCTCCACTTATTACAACTGTAAATATGATCACATAAATGACGACTTTCCTGAAACTTTTCACATCGTTTAGTGCAAAAAGCCGGATACTCATGTATGGTTGGCCAATTTGCCAGAGACCATAATAGATAAGCATAAAAAATACGGTTACAGGGGTATACATAACGGGGTCAAAAATCCCCGTGAGAGCGGTATCAATAGCATTCAGTTTCTCATTCATAGCACTCCATCCGCCTACAAAATATATACTTGCCGGAACAATGAACAGCATAAGTGCTGCCATAAAAATACTTTGTGCAGCATCTGTCCATGCAACAGTTACAAATCCGCCTTTTGATGAAAAAATGATCAGAATAGCACCAAGTACGATGATTGGCCAGTCAAAAGATGATCCAAAGAAAGTACTGAATAATACACCGACCCCTTTAAATTGTGCAACCATCATAGGGGTATAAAACACTAAAATTCCTAGCGAAATGATTAATTGTAAAAACTTGCTTTCATATATTTCCCCTAAAAAATCCGGAACTGTCAATGTATTTAGTCTAGCGCTGATTGTTCTCATTCTTGGGCCTAAAAACAGGATTGGAATGACAATACCTATCACGCAGCCAATCCAGATCCATGCCATTGGCCAGCCATATTCATACGCGAGTCCGGGATTTCCTAAATAACTGCTCGCACTTCCATATGTCGCTATCATGGTAGCGGCCACAATAAGAGGTCCAATTTTTCTGCTTCCAAGCGCAAAGTCCGCTGTAGATTTAGTTTTCTTAGATGATATATAACCAACAGTAAGCAAAAATGCTAAGAAAAAGGCTAAAGCTACAATTACCGCGACTATTACACCATCCATTTAATCAGATTCCCCTTTGATTAACTTTTCTAATTTTTCTTTCGTCCAATATTTGTTCATATATAATATAGAAGCAACTAGCGTACCACCAACACAGATGACATAGTAAAGAATGGCCATATGCATGCAAATCACCTCTTTTATAATTCTAAGTCCGTCGGTACAGGTAAAATGGCAAATGCCTTCCATTTAGGACATTTGCCATTCAATTT
Source organism: Lentibacillus sp. (assembly GCF_035301925.1). Lineage (GTDB taxonomy): Bacteria > Bacillota > Bacilli > Bacillales > Amphibacillaceae > Lentibacillus. Next base: position 2,556 of record NZ_DATGTI010000185.1, read on the forward strand.
TTAATAAATTATTAACGGCTGATACTAAAATACACTTTTAACTATCGTACGGACTCTTCTCTCAAGTCCCCATTCTCCAACTGGAAAGTTTCGATGTCGTTTAGATAATTAATTACTTTCTCCAATGGATCCACGTCCCCAAATTTGGCATCAATATCAAACAGATTCCATTCGACTGCACCAGGGACCCGATCAGCGATCGTTCCTTCAGGGACGATGGTACGGAATCCAAGTTCAGTTGAGTCCATGCACGTGTGACGCACACAGGCACATGCTGTAGCACCGACTACAATAAGTGTATCCACACCATGGGTTGTAAGCCAATATTGCAGTGGCGTCCCGTTAAAGCAGCTAGCCGTCTTTTTGACGAATACCACTTCTTCCTTCTGTGGATTCAACCTTTCATCAATATCAATCCAATCTTCCCCAAGCTTTAATTCGTCCAACGGAATTTTGTCCGCCCATCTCCCGATATCCTGATAGCCATTCGGGTTATATGCGGTTGTGCTGTGGAAAATAGGCACATTTTTTTCCCGTGCTGCATCTAATACACGCCGTACATTCGGAACGACCTCTTCCATGTTTTCGCAGGAAAATGCATGCCCTGGTCTGGTCCACGCATTTGCAAGGTCAACTGTGATGATGCCTGGTTTTTTCCCATAACCGACGCGCTTCTGAAACCCTCGGTCCGTATGGATTTCCCTTGCTCTTTTAAACATTTTTCTCAATAACTCCAGATCAAAAATTTCTTCTGACATGTCCTCCACCCTTTCTAAAATTTGAATTTATTTTATGATACACTTACACACTCATTCATTATTGGGTGAATAACGGCAGCTTGTTTCTTTGCTGGCGCATTTCTTTTCGTCTTTTTTCCGTTAATTCCATATTTAAGTTCTCATTCTCAATGACAACCCCATAGTCATTCAGCGCCGTTTCCACAGAGACCATTTCATCCAGCACATCTTCATAAACCTGACTGGCTTGGCGTTCCAATGGATCACCATAGCCACCGGATGACGGCACCATAATTTTCACTGACTCCCCTGCGTTAAAACGCTTTCCGTTTAATTTTGAAGAGAGCTCTTCCGGATTTGTATCCGAATTTTTAATTAATGATGCTTCTTTTCCCGGCAGGCCGCCATTGTATCCCCATGGTTTCACGGTATGCTTATCCCCTTCCATGGACATTAATCCATCTGTCAGGAAACGGTTCCGGCGGATAATCCCAAGGCCGCCTCGAGTTTTACCTGCACCGCCGGTATCTTCTCTCAATTCATACTGCTCACAGATCATAGGGGTGTGCATATCAAGGTCTTCAATCGGATTGTTTCGTGTGTTCCATGAACTAAAGTCCATCGCGTCCATTCCATCCTTTTCCGGACGTCCGCCATAAGAACCCTCATTGACTTCAATGTATACCCAGTAATTTTGGTCCTTATCCAATCCGGAATACGATGCAAACTGGATATTAGCGGCACTCCCTGCACAGGTCCTTTCGGGTATGACCGGCGTCAATGCCTTAATAATTAAATCCGCAGCAGTATTCACTTGATTGGCCCGGCTAAAGGTAGCTGCAGGGGGAATCGGATTAAAGATACAACCCTTCCTTGCTGTGACTTTAACAGGACGAAACACCCCATGATTTGCCGGCACAAATTCCTCATGTGTATAGGTATCAAGAAATATGGAGCGCACCACACTATATACACCGACACACAGTGCACCGGAATAGGCTGCGTTAAACGCTGTAGCCACCTGGTCAGCGGATTTGGAAACATCTATCTCCAGTTCACTGCCTTTCTTAATGACATTCACATGAACATTTAATTTTTCATTCAGGTTGATGCCATCATCATCAAGCCAGGATTCTGCCTCATATTCACCATCAGGGATCTTGGCGATTTCTTTACGCATCATCCGCTCAGAGTAATTCATCAATTCATCCCCAGCCGCAAGCACCGTCTCTTTGCCATACTTATCGAGGAGTTCAATGTACCTTTTCGTCCCCAGTCTGCAGGCAGCTACTTGCGCTTCCAAGTCGCCAATTACCTGGGAGGAAGTGCGCACTTTCTGCCTGATGATTTCAAACAGCGTTTCATTTGGTTGTCCTTTATCATATAACTTGACACCATTTAATACCAATCCCTCTGCGTAAACATCAGGAGCGTCCACGATTAGACCCGGCTGTGCGCCGCCTATGTCCAGGTGGTGAGCCGTAGTTCCTGCATAACCAACTAATTCCCCTTCATAGAAAATAGGCTGGGTAAGGGAGATATCAGGCGAGTGTGAGGCACCGGCATACGGATCATTGTTCCAAATAATATCTTCCGGATGATAATTTTCCCCGATCTTTTCCTGAAATCCTTGAATATAGCCGGGAAGACAACCCAGCTGCATGGGCGTTGAATCTGATTCTGCAAGTGTTTCCCCAAATTTGCTGAATACTCCGGCGCCAAGATCCTCGGATTCCCGGATTAAAGAAGAGTAAGCCATCCGCTGCACCACGTGCGACATCTCTTTCGCAATCGTATCCAGCGCTCCTCCAATAACTTGCATGGTTACTGGATCAATTTTTTTACTACTCACGCTTCACACCTCCGTAAAATGTTTTTCCGCAGTCTGAGATGACTTTGTTTCATTTTGTGTTGCAAGTAACGTACCATGTGATGAAACGACTACCTCCCAGTTAGGTGGAACAATTGTTGTTGAATCACGCTGAATGATGGATGCCGGTCCTGTAATCCGATCATTTGCCATTAATTTTTCGCGCTGGTAACGCGGTGTTGCTATACTTTTAATTCCTCCATCAACTTCAAAATAGGTTTGCCGTTCATACATAAGCGCTTCTTTCGGATTTGTTCTCTCCATTTCTTCCAATTGAGGCAATTTAAAAGATGGCGTTTTCCCGGTTGCAACAAGATCCAAAGAAATGAGCTCCACATTGTTTTCAGGGAAATAGTGACCATATTCCTGCTTGTGCATCAAATGGAAACTTGAAACAATCTCATCGATGCTCCGCTTAGTTAGCGGCCCCTCCGGAATAGGTACTCTCAGTTCAAATCCCTGTCCCATATAGCGGCATTCAGCAATCCGCTCATATTCAATATCACCTTGACTGATTCCATCCCGAATCAGCTGGTTTGCCGCTTGATCCTCCAATTCCTGCAGCTGCTTACCTAATTTAGAAACAAGGTCTTCCGAAACTGTTCCTAAACCCTCAATACAGGAAGCATTAAAATGGTATTTCAAGTCACTGATTAATAAACCGGCTGAAGCTGTAATTCCTGGATAGTTTGGAACCATGACGACCTTCGAACCAATTGTTTCTGCCAGGTCAATGGAATGAAGCGGTCCCGCCCCGCCTGCAGCCAATAATGCAAAATCCCTCGGATCAATACCTTTACGGACGGAGTTTTCACGAATAGAAAGTGCCATATTGTTGTTAATGATTTTTAAAATGCCAAATGCTGCTTCCTCAATCGTCATGTTCAATTCATCAGCTATGTTGTTCTTAATAGATTCAACGCTTTTTTCCGGGTGCAGAGGAATTTCCCCGCCCAAAAATTGCTCCGGATCCAGCCGTCCTAAGACAACATTCGCATCGGTTACACAAGGATCCTCACCGCCCTGGCCATAACAGGCAGGGCCCGGTGTTGACCCGGCACTCTTGGGTCCAACCCGAAATGCGCCACCGGCATCGACATAGGCAATCGAACCTCCTCCGGCACCAATCGTATCTACCTCGAGCATCGGCGTAACCACTGGATAACCATTTACTTGAGCATCTCTTGGATTTACCACCCTCGGGGTTTTTTCCGGGATGATTGAAATATCAGCGGAGGTGCCTCCGATATCGACACTGATCACATCTTCTATCCCGTCCAATTGTCCCCACCATGAAGCTGCCAGCACGCCGCCCGCAGGTCCTGATTTCAATAGATTCATCGGCGTCATGGTCGCTTTTTGGGAAGATGCCATACCGCCGGAAGACTGCATGATCTGCAGTTTCCCTTTGACGTTGGCTTCTTCAAGTGATAAAACCAGATTATCTATATACTGATTCACTTTAGGAGCCACAAAAGCATTCATTGCGGTCGTACTGAAACGTTCATACTCACGTATCCGTGGTGCAACCTCACTGGATGTAAAACATTTTATTTCCGGCCAGATCTCATTAACAATTTCTTTTGCTCTTTTCTCATGGACATCATTAAGAAAAGAAAAAAGAAAGCCAACAATAATGACATCTACATTCTCTGCTTTCAATTTTTTAACTGCATCCCGTACTTCCTGCTCCTCCATCGTGGTACGGATACTCCCATCGGGTGCTTGAAGTTTTTCCGTGATTGGAAGACGGTGCCGTCGCTTCACCAGGGGATTATCCTGCCACGGAAGGCTTTGCTGAATAGAGAAATTTTCGCTCTTTTTATGACGGGCAATATGAAGAATATCCCGGTAATTTCTCGTTGTCAGCATTCCTGTCTTCGCACCATTTCCTTCGATGGTAATATTCGTTGCAACTGTAGTTCCATGCAGAACATAATCAATATCCTCAACATCCGCATCACTTATTGAACAGAGCTCTTTAATGCCTTTAATAACACCAACGGATTGGTCATGCGTTGTACTTGGAACCTTGTGTACATTAACTTTGTTTGCTGTTTCATCAACCAATATCAGGTCCGTAAAAGTACCGCCAACATCCACTCCAACTCGAACCATTCTTTTTTCTCCTCTCATTTTAGGGATAAAACCAATTATTAAAACTGCCTTTGTTTTGCCCTTCTGAGATAGATGCATAAGCTGACATTTACTTCAATTACTTTGTGATTGAATGGACACCTCCTATCACCCGAAAATTTTTATATATTCAATTATTAGTTACATTATATTGCGTAAGCGCTTTCATGTATAATGATTTGAAATGATAGTCTTTATCATCGAAACTGATGTCCGACAAATTTACTACCATTTGAACTGCCTTAATCTGTTTCCTCCCCTCGAATGTTTTACGTTTTTCGAATAGTTTATTGCAATAGGAGTTATTACTATTTAAATAATTGCAACTTGTTTAATGTTTAAAATTATTATAAAATTAAATTACCTTCTCGTATAATGATTAGAAAAGATGGCTTATATCACTATAACTGAATGATAAAACGTAAATTGCTTATTGGAGGGGTGCAAGTGGAAATAAAAGATTTGCTGATTTTTCAAAGTGTTGCGCGCCATGGAAGTATCAGTAAAGCTGCTGATGAACTCTGTTATGTCCAATCACACATTACCGCCAGAATAAAATCCCTGGAATCAAATTTAAAAACTGAATTATTTCACCGTCACAGCCGGGGAACAACGCTCAATTCAGAAGGAAAGAAACTCCTGAATTACTCGGAAAAAATTCTGCTTATGCTGAATGAAATGGAAAAAGCGTTCCAGGATTCCGACAGTCCCTCAGGAACACTGGAAATCGGCACAGTCGAAACGGTTATTAAACTGCCGGTCATTTTATCTGCCTACCATAGAAACTACCCCAATGTTGATTTATCACTTATAACCGACGTCACAAAAGAATTACTCAGTCTAATTTTGAGCCGGCAGCTTGATGGTGCATTTGTGACGAGTTTCGGTTATCACCCGGAGATCGAACAGATTGAAGTATTCCAGGAAAAGCTGGTATTAATATCAAATAATGAAGGCATCTCCTTTGATGATTTAAAAAGACAGCCACTGCTCGTTTTTAGCGAAGGATGCAGTTATCGGGCTAATTTGGAAAATTGGCTTCATGATGAAGGCGTTATAAATGCAAACGTGATGGAATTTGGCACATTGGAAACGATTTTAGGCAGTGTCAGATCAGGGCTTGGAATTAGTCTTGTCCCCCACTCCACGGTTCGTCAATTAGAACTGGACGGTGCGATTCATTGCCATGATATCCCTGATAAATACAGCAATATATCAACTGTCTTCATTTGGCATGCAGAATCATACGTAACAAATACGATGAAGAAATTCATCGAAACAATCCAGGAATTCACAAGTGTCGACTA
>NZ_DATGTI010000186.1:0-14468 GCF_035301925.1 Lentibacillus sp.
CATTTTATACATGTTTAACTGCCTCCAGGTGCAAGGGTTTTGAACGAATTCTTATAAAAGGCCTTGCACCTATATTCGACATAATACGATCAAATTCCTTGTCAGTATTGGATTTTTTGTTTGTTCAGCAGTCCCTAAATAAGAGCTGGTGTCATTTTTAAATGATGCCAGCTTTTTTTTTCGTGCCGTTAATCACTAACTTGCGGTAAATACATAAACTATTTTGAACACTTATTTAGAAGAGGCAGTACGGAGGGAATTTCACTCATGACACAACAAGTTGCTGTAATAGGCGGTGATGCACGCTACCTGGAATTAATACGACAGCTGCAGGCATTGCCTGAAATGACCATTTCGTTAATAGGTTTTGACAAATTAGAACAAGGGTTTACCGGATTAAACCAAATTGATTTGGCGGATTTGGATCAGGGAACACTGGACGCGGTCATTTTACCAATCACCGGGTCAAATCAAGAAGGTTATGTGGAAACCGTCTTTTCAGACCAGACCGTTCAGCTAACAGACGATTGGTTTGAGGGGCTTGGTGACAATACGGTCGTTTTCACCGGTATTTCCAATGACTATTTGGATAAGGCATGTGAGAAGGCAAATGTAAAGCTGATACCGCTACTTAACCGCGATGATGTGGCGATTTATAATTCGATTCCGACAGCTGAGGGCATGATTATGATGGCGATTGAGCATACCGATTATACCATCCATTCATCACGGGTGATTGTCGTCGGGTTTGGCCGGGTCGGCAATACAGTGGCCAATAAATTTGCAGCACTGGGGGCAAAGGTTTCAGTTTGTGCCAAAAGCATTATGGATCTGGCGAGAATAACAGAATTGGGTCATACCGCAATCCCATTCGATCAGTTGCATGAACATACACGTGACTGTGATTTATTAATTAATACCGTCCCGGCTCAGGTGGTCACGAAAGATGCCATTCAGCATCTGCCGCCTCATGGCATTATTTTTGATCTTGCCTCGAAGCCCGGCGGAACAGATTTTGATTACGCAAAACAGCGTGGCATTAAAGCGATTTTGGCAAAAAGCCTGCCGGGTATTGTTGCTCCAAAAACAGCTGGGAAAATTTTGGCTGATGTGATAAAACAATTCCTGCTTTAAATAACTTTTTAAACGAAAGGAGAATATATAAAATGGGACTGGAAGGAAAACGGATCGGATTTGGTGTGACCGGATCACATTGTACGTATGAAGCGGTTTTCCCACAGCTTGAAAAGTTGATGGAGGCTGGCGCTGAAGTGATTCCGATTGTATCCTATACTGTGCAAAATACGGATACTAAATTCGGGAAAGCGGAAGACCATGTCGCAAAAATCGAATCCATTACTGGAAAACGTGCCATTAAAACGATTCCGGAAGCAGAGCCGCTCGGGCCTGAGCTTCCACTTGACTGCATGGTTGTTGCACCGTTGACTGGCAATTCCATGAGCAAGCTCGCTAATGCTTTGACAGATACGCCAGTGTTGATGGCGGTCAAAGCGACGATGCGGAACCAAAACCCGATCGTATTGGGTATATCGACGAATGACGCACTGGGATTGAATGGCGTGAATCTGATGCGGCTGATGGCAAGCAAGCTTTTTTATTTTATTCCGTATGGTCAGGATGATCCATTTAAAAAGCCGAATTCACTGGTTTCCGATATGGATTTACTGTCTGTTACCATTGAATCAGCATTAAACTTTCAACAACTTCAACCCGTGATTATTCCTCATAAAAATGATAATATGATAGAATAGAAAAAAACAATCTTTTCAGAGAGGTGTCTAACAGAATGGCAGAAAATAATCAAGCTAACATTGCAGTAGTCGGCGCTACTGGAGCAGTAGGGGAAAAAATCGTCAATATACTCGAAGATAAGGATTTTCCGGTGGGCGAACTGAAACTCCTGTCGTCGAAACGATCGGCAGGAAAAAAAGTAATGTTCAACAATCAGGAACTAACGGTTGAAGAAGCTGAACCGGAAAGTTTTAATAATATAGATGTTGCTTTATTCTCAGCCGGTGGGTCAGTTTCCAAAAAATTGGCACCGGAAGCTGTGAAACGCGGTGCAGTTGTCGTTGATAATACAAGCGCTTACAGAATGGATGAAAATGTACCATTAGTTGTGCCTGAAGTAAATGCGTCAGATCTTCAGTCGCATAACGGCATTATTGCAAACCCGAACTGTTCCACGATTCAAATGGTTGCCGCTTTGAAGCCAATCAAGGAAGCTTTTGGACTTGAACGTGTCATTGTTTCAACCTATCAGGCTGTATCAGGTGCGGGAAATGAGGCAAATGATGAACTGGAAAACCAGACCCGTCAATATCTGAATAATGAAGAGATGACTGCGGAACTGCTTCCAGTCAAAGGGGATGAAAAACACTACCCGATCGCCTTTAATGCATTGCCGCAAATTGATGTGTTTCAGGAAAACGGTTATACGTTTGAAGAAATGAAAATGATTAATGAATCGAAAAAAATCCTCCATGCACATAATTTACCTGTTGCAGCAACGTGTGTCAGGCTGCCGTTTTTCACCTCACATGCAGAGAGTGTTTATGTTGATGTAGAAAAAGGTGGTTTAAACGTAGAGGATATATGGAACGTACTAAGGGAAGCCGATGGTGTCACCCTTCAAGATGACCCGAGCACACAAACATATCCGACACCGTTGAGTGCAACCAATAAAGAAGATGTGTTTGTCGGGCGTGTCCGCAAAGACCTTGACCATGATAAAGGGTTCCATTTATGGGTTGTTTCTGATAATCTGATCAAAGGTGCTGCATGGAATACCATTCAAATCGCTGAACACTTAATTGAAAACAAATGGCTTTAAGATAGAGGTGGAACAATGCAGATTTTAGTCCAGAAATTCGGGGGCACTTCTGTTCAGACAGAAGATAATCGCACACATGTTATTCAGCACGTTAAAAATGCGCTCATGAACAATTATAAAATCGTTGTCGTTGTATCTGCATTAGGACGGAAACCTGCACCGTATGCAACAGACTCGTTGCTTGATTTGGTTGATTTTCCGAAAAATTATAATTCCAAACGTGAATTGGATATACTCATGTCGTGTGGTGAAGCCATTGCATCGGTCGTATTATCAAATGAGCTGAACAAAAACCATATCAGTGCCACGGCTCTGACAGGGCCACAGGCAGGATTCATTACAAATGATGACTTCAACCAGGCAAAAATTAAAGAAGTGGAGCCGACTCGTGTGCTTAACGAATTGAAAGAACATGATGTCGTCGTTGTAGCTGGTTTCCAGGGTCAGACAGCTGATGGCGATATTACAACGATCGGGAGAGGCGGCAGTGATACAACCGCTGCTGCCATAGGGGCTGCTGTGAACGCAGAACGAATCGAAATTTTTACTGATGTCAACGGGATTATGACGGCTGATCCGAATATGGTGTCATCAGCACGGCCGCTGGATATTGTAACGTATACGGAAATATGTAATCTTGCCTATCAGGGAGCAAAAGTTGTCCACCCAAGAGCTGTGGAAATTGCGATGCAGGCAGAAATCCCTATGCGTGTGCGATCAACCTATGTCGAGGATGAAGGTACGCTAATAACAGCATCCAGAATTCAGGAGATTGGGACGGATATTCCTGATCGCCTAATTACCGGGATTGCCCATATGTCCGCCATAACACAAATAAGCGTTCAAACAAAAGACGAAACACACCGGCTGCAATCGGAAGTTTTCAAAGCAATGGCTGAAGCCGGTATTTCCGTCGACTTTATCAACATATCACCAACCGGGGTCATATACACTGTCCCGGATACACACACCGAGAAAGCTGTCCATATTCTGAAAACATTGGGCTTTCACCCGGAAATCACCAAAAACTGTGCCAAAGTATCTGCGGTTGGTGCAGGGATGACCGGTGTCCCGGGTGTCGCATCAAAAATCGTACAATCGCTGACGAATGCCGGGGTTCAAATATTACAATCAGCAGACAGCCACACAACCATTTGGGTGCTTATCCATGAAAAGGATTTAAAACCCGCGGTGAATGCATTACATGACGTGTTTGCATTAAACACTGCGGATAAAAACCTTGTATAAGAGGTTGTTCAATAAGTGCTTGAGAAAATGACAATCATAACGGCCTCTGCAAATTGCCGATTATTATTTTGATAAAGAAGGTGTTCGATCATGGACTTTGGTAAAGTATTAACAGCGATGGTGACGCCGTTTGATGCGAATGGACAGATTGATTTTGCCAAAACAACAAAACTGATTGAATATTTGCTGGACAATGGAAGCGAAGGGTTGGTTATCGGCGGCACGACAGGTGAATCGCCGACTCTTTCGACAGATGAGAAAATGGCTCTTTTCCGGCATACGGCCAAAGTCGTGAATAACCGTGTACCGGTGATTGCCGGCACAGGGAGCAATCATACAGAAGCGTCCATGATATTGACAAAAGCAGCAGAGGAATCCGGTGCAGATGGTGTTATGCTCGTGGTTCCTTACTATAATAAACCGAACCAGGAAGGACTTTTCCGTCATTTCAAGGCAGTTGCCAAGGAGACAACACTGCCAGTGATGCTGTACAATATCCCTGGCCGCTCGGCTGTAAACATGAATGCAGAAACCATTATCCAATTAAGTAAAATCGACAATATCGTATCTGTAAAAGAGGCAAGCGGAGATCTCGAACAGGTTTCAGACATCATAGAACATACAGCTGATGATTTTCGTGTATACAGTGGTGAAGACAGTATGACATTGCCAATGCTGTCACTTGGTGCTGATGGCGTGGTCTCGGTTGCTTCTCATATCGCCGGAAAAGAGATGCAGCAATTGGTCCGTGCATACCAATCTGGCCAAGTGAGGCGTGCAGCGTCCATACACCGCAGATTGCTGCCTGTCATGAACGGGTTATTTGCACAGCCTTCACCAGTACCGGTCAAAACAGCTCTGAATATGAAAGGGATTAATGTCGGCAGTGTACGGTTGCCATTGGTTCCTCTGACCGATTCAGAAAGTGAAACATTGAAAAATTTAATACAGCAGTAAAAATATCGGTATGCGCTGCCGGTATTTTTATTTCTTGTGCGCGTTCAAAGGCTAAATTCACAACGTCCTCGAAAAAGGAAAACACTTTTTCTTCGCGCGTTGTATTGCTATCGAAACTTTCCTTGTCCCGTTGCAACGCCTTTGTGACCTTCATCATGCAGGCCCGAACAGAATCGGACTTTACAAGCAGTTGGTCCCCATGTGTTATTTTTTATTTTCCCTCTGATTTGGGCGTTACTGCCTGTTAAGGCGGGATAAAAAGGACCGAAGAAATTCGAAGTGTTATTTTTACCGGACTTTTTGAACAACCTCTTATTGTTTTGCATGGTTCACTCCCATAAAGTTCATACTAATGGATAGTTGTCATTTTAACTCAAAAAGCATGTAAAGGGAGTGTCGATTCATGGAAAAGCAACCAGCAAAGAAAGATAATCAGAATCAGGGTGACCAGTCCGGTAATTCCCTGGTTCAAAAAATTCAGCAGTTAGGTCAGAGCAATGTTCCACAAGCACCGGATTCCAATATTCATGTGCTGTCGATTATTGGACAGGTTGAAGGGCACGTGCAGCTGCCGTCGCAAAATAAAACGACCAAATATGAACACTTGCTGCCGCAGCTGATTGCAGTTGAACAAAATCCTAAAATCGAAGGGCTGATTATCTTATTGAATACTGTCGGGGGTGATGTGGAAGCAGGTCTGGCTTTATCAGAAATGATGGCCTCCATTTCCAAACCGACTGTTTCAATTGTTTTAGGCGGAGGACATTCGATTGGTGTTCCAATCGCTGTTTCAGCTGATCATTCTTTTATAGCTCCGACAGCAACCATGACGATTCATCCGATTCGATTGAATGGATTGGTTATCGGTGTCCCGCAGACATTTGAATATATGGACAAAATGCAAGATCGCGTGATTGATTTTGTGGTTAACCATTCAAACATTGAAGAAGAAAAGTTTAAAGAGCTCATGTTTGCTAAAGGAAACTTGACCAGAGATATTGGAACGAACGTTATTGGAACAGACGCGGTCGAATACGGATTAATCGATGGGGTAGGCGGTGTCAGTCAGGCAATGGTAAAATTAAATGAAATGATTGAGGATAATCAGGGACCGGAAGAGCAGGTGATTCAATGATTCTGTATACCCCCTTATCGACGACAGATATTTTTCCGTCCTCGGAGCAGGAATTTCAAAAACGGCAATGTGTTTCCTATAATGGAAAACAATTATATGTTGAAGAGATGGAAGATGGGCAATTTCAAGTGTTACAGCTGCTTTCCACTGACCCAAATGATTTTATGAATTCTGACTATCTGCCTGGCACGATTTTGCGGTAATCAGCGCTAAACATTGAAATTTATGCTATAATGGAACTAACTGTTTAGAAAAACTTGGCTTTCACTAAGGCCATTTTATAGTGAAAGTCTTCGTTTTTCTTTATAAGGTCAACCGTGATCAGTTATTCCGTGACGTTGCAAGAACCCTTGCCTGCTTACTGGCAGGGGTTTGCTGTTAGATAAAAACTTTAATGCCGAAAGTAAGTGAGGTGATTGATGTGGCTAAGAAAAAACGCAGGAAAAAGAAAAATCAATTAAGTAAACAGGTGAAACATGAACTGCTGGGACTATTATTCATCTTTCTGGCGATTTTTGGAAGTGGCGCCAGCGCCATTAGTGATGGGGCCATCCCCGGTGGTCTTGAACATATCTTTCGGTTTTTTCTCGGAATCTGGTATTTTATCGCTTCTTTGTTTTTGCTGGTAACAGGAATCGTGCTAATGGTAAAACGTCGCTATCCTGACTTTTCCAATAAAAAAATGATTGGTTTTTATATTATCTTTGGCGGGGTATTGCTGCTCACGCATATTCAAACATATGAAAGATTGCTTGTTTCCTCGGAAGAAGCCTCGATTCTGAAAGCAACATGGGAGAATTTCTTTGCTTTTGTGGACGGAAGTGGTGCAGCACTCCAAACAGGCGGTGGAATACTTGGTGCTATTCTATTTGCATTTTGTTATTTTTTATTCTCTTCCGTCGGTGCCAAAATCGTAGCTGTTTTTTCTATTTTAATAGGTATTATCTTTATGACAGAGTTTTCATTGGGTGAATTCTTTTCCAAGTGGGGTAAACGCCTGATCAGCATGATGAAATCGATTAAAGAACGGATGGCAGCCAGTAAAAACGATTCGAAGTCAGATGAGGAAGTTATTTATGAAAACCATCCGGAAACTGATCATGAGTCAGCACAAAATGATGAGCCTGTCATTCAGGATTTTACAGATGTGGCTTATTCTTTTGATACACATGAATCATCACAAAATGACATGGATGCTGTTATGGACAAGGACGACACATCTGAAACAGCAATAAAAGCGGGTGAGGATAATCCGCAGCCAATGACTGAAGCCGAAAATCACGCATATGAATTGCCGCCGCCAAATCTGCTTGCTGAACCGACTCAAAGTTCACAACAGCAAGAGAAATCACAAATTCAGGCAACAGTCAGAAAACTGGAACGGACATTCAACAGCTTTGGGGTAAAGGCGAGAGTCACCAAGGTGCACGTCGGTCCGGCTGTAACGAAGTATGAAGTTTATCCTGAGGCTGGTGTGAAAGTCAGTAAAATCGTTAATTTACATGATGATTTGGCTCTTGCCTTAGCGGCAAAAGATATTCGCATTGAGGCACCAATCCCCGGCAAGTCGGCTGTAGGCATTGAAGTACCCAATCAGGAAATTGCGATGGTTTCGCTGAGAGAAGTACTGGATAATACTTTCTCCAAGCAGTCTTCCAAACTATTATTTGCACTCGGGCGTGACATCTCCGGGGATGCTGTCGTATCTGAATTGAGCAAAATGCCGCACCTGCTGATTGCCGGTGCGACCGGAAGTGGGAAAAGTGTTTGTGTGAATGGAATCATTACAACCATACTGATGCGTGCCAAACCGCATGAGGTCAAAATGATGATGATCGATCCGAAAAAAGTGGAGCTGAACGTCTATAATGGCATTCCACATTTATTGACACCGGTTGTAACTGATCCGAAAAAAGCATCAAGAGCACTGAAAAAAGTGGTGGCTGAAATGGAAAGGAGATATGATTTATTCTCGGAAACCGGTACCCGTAACATCGAAGGATACAATGAGTATATTCAAAAGTACAATCAGACAGTCCAGGAAGAGGAAAAGCAGCCGCATTTACCATATATTGTCGTGCTGGTGGACGAGCTGGCAGATTTAATGATGGTGGCCTCCAATGATGTTGAAGATGCGATTACGAGACTTGCCCAAATGGCGCGTGCTGCTGGAATACATTTAATTCTTGCTACACAGCGCCCATCAGTTGATGTCATTACAGGCGTCATTAAGGCAAATATTCCTTCCCGTATTGCATTCAGTGTCTCCTCTGCCACGGATTCGCGGACAATTTTAGACGCAGGCGGTGCTGAAAAACTCTTGGGCCGTGGTGATATGCTGTTTATGCCAGTTGGCTCTTCCAAGCCTGTCAGGGTACAGGGTGCGTTTTTATCCGATGAAGAAGTGGAGCGAATTGTGGACCATTGCATTGGTCAGCAAAAAGCTTCCTATCAGGAAGAAATGATTCCTGAAGAAACAAGTGAGGTGACGTCGGAAGTGGATGATGAGTTATATGATGATGCTGTGCAGCTGATAACTGAAATGCAAAGTGCCAGTGTTTCCATGCTGCAACGGCGCTTCCGGATCGGCTACACAAGGGCAGCGCGTTTGATCGATGCCATGGAAGATCGAGGCATTGTCGGTCCGTATGAGGGCAGTAAACCCCGGGCAGTCCTCGTATCACAATCAAATGAAGAAAAAACCTCATAACCAGCTTATGAAACGGACAAGTCCTGCCTGTCACAGGGCTGTCCGTTTTCAATGAGTAATAGATCCTGGTACGATGACTATTTGTAAAAAATTTGAGAAACATTGCCTAAATCTATTTATTTATTTTGTAGAACGTGTTATATTGATGTCGAACTAAAAAATAGTCATACGTCAGATGTCAGATCTCTGTTATGGTGTTACATACTGTACAAAACAAAAATGAGAAAAACGCGAGGCTGTTCTCATCTTTTTAGAGGTCGGATGCTGGAAAACAGATTCAAAAAAATGGTCGAGTTGTCATTTGAGTAATGAGAACGTCACCAGAAATTAAATGCTTTCTGAATTTTAAATAAAGGGGGGGCATCAAGTGCTGAGAATTGATTCGCGTCACTTATATTTGCGAGTTATCGATCAAATTAAACGTGATATTGAAAGCGGTAAATACAAAACAAAACAAAAACTGCCGTCCGAATTTCAGCTTTCCAAGGAATTGGGAGTCTCCCGCGCGACACTAAGAGAAGCATTAAGAATTCTGGAAGAGGAAAATATCGTAACGCGCCGGCATGGTGTTGGGACATTTGTCAATCCCAAACCTATTTTTTCGTCAGGGATTGAGCAGCTGAACAGTGTTACATATATGATTGAACAATCAGGAAAAGTTCCGGGTTCACAATTTTTGTCAACTGAAGTCCTGGAAGCAACAGAAGATGAGCAGTCAAAATTTGCGCCAAAAGAAATCAGTACGTTAGTGAAAATCGAACGTGTGCGGACTGCGGATAACGAACCTGTCGTATTTTGCATCGATAAACTGCCGGAAGGATTAATCCCATTGGATCGTGTGCATAAAGCCGACTCCTTATTTAAATTAATGGAAGGATTTTCAGGTAAACAAATAGCATATGCAGTCACTTACATAGAGCCCGTCGGTTATCATGATCGAATCTATGACATTTTAAAATGTGATCCTGATCAATCGTTATTATTGTTGAAGCAAATGCACTATACTGATGAAGATGAGCCGGTCTTGTATTCTGCAAACTACTTCCGTTCAGA
Organism: Lentibacillus sp.; assembly: GCF_035301925.1. Classification (GTDB taxonomy): domain Bacteria; phylum Bacillota; class Bacilli; order Bacillales; family Amphibacillaceae; genus Lentibacillus. The sequence continues at coordinate 9,958 of NZ_DATGTI010000186.1, forward strand.
TGTATTCAGTTTTCATGTCTTAAGGAAGCGTATGTAAGGGATTTCATATATTTCATTTAGGAGGTGATGGCGGTAAATAACAAGTTTAATAGTTGGATATGCTCATTTTGTCTATCATCATTTTAAAACTGGGGGTATTAGTGTGAATAATCGTAAGTTTATTTTGTTATTTGCTTTACTGCTGAGTTTTGGCATGCTATTGGCGGCTTGTGGAGGCGGTGGAGATTCGGAAGATGGAAATACGGGTTCTGATAACGGTTCAGACAATGAAGGTAATGGATCCAGTGAGGAAACCTCTGATTTTTCAGCCGCAATGGTAACAGACGTTGGTGGTGTTGATGACAAATCGTTTAACCAGTCCGCATGGGAAGGTTTGAATGCATGGGGTGAAGAGCATGGTCTTGAACAAGGTGAAGGATTTGATTATGCTCAATCAAATGATGACTCAGATTATGCACCAAACTTAAATCGTCTCGTACGTGAAGATTATAATATGATTTTTGGTATCGGCTATAAATTGGAAGATGCAATTAGCGAAGTTTCCGGCCAATACCCTGATACAAATTTTGCCATTGTTGACTCTGTCGTTGAAGGCGATAATATCGCAAGCATAACATTTGCTGACCATGAAGGTTCATTCCTGGCTGGTGTTGCTGCTGCCCATAAAACAAAAACAGACAAAGTTGGTTTTGTAGGCGGTACAGATTCCGATCTGATTAACAAATTTGAATCCGGATTCAGAGCAGGCGTCAAAACAGTCAATCCTGATATTGAAATAGATGTCCAATATGCGGGCGCGTTTGATGCTCCGGACGACGGGAAACTGATTGCAAGTAATATGTATAAGAGTGATGTTGATGTCATTTACCATTCATCAGGTGCAACTGGTAACGGGGTATTTGCACAGGCAAAAGATATCAAAAACAATGATCCAGAGCGTGAGATTTGGGTAATCGGTGTAGACCGTGACCAGTATGAAGAAGGACAAATTGGCGATCATAATGTGACATTGACGTCCATGATTAAACGTGTGGGTAATTCTGTTCAAGAGGTAAGCAATATGGCGATGAATGATGAATTCCCTGGCGGTGAAGTCCTCGAATTTGGTGTGGAAGATGAAGGCGTCGGGCTTGCGGATACGCACGAAGAGGCATATACCGATGACATCGCACAAGCCGTAGATGATTATAAACAGCAGATCATTGATGGCGAAATAGAAGTACCACAAACACATGACGAGCTGGATGAATATTTGGATTCATTATAATAAGTCTGATGGAAAGGCTGGTATAGGCCAGCCTTTCCTTCTTCATGAGATAAGAAAGTATATGATAAAGGCCGACTAAATTTGTTACAAAGTAAGACCCTGTCGGCTCCTTTAAAAGTAGTGTCTGTTTCCTGCTCCTTTTCATTTGGCAATTTTTAAGATTGATTCCCGACTTAACTGACAGTAAAGCTCCCTTCAACAGGATGAATGGAGATATCTAATATTGCAACAGGTGGAACAGCTGTCTGTAAAGGATCCGATTCGCTTCAACTAACTCCGTGGGTTTAGAGCGCCCCACTGAATGAAGTTTCACTTTACATACTGATCTTAATCATCAGTTTGATTCAAAGGAGTGATCATACGTGGAATACGTTATAGAAATGTTAAACATACGCAAGGAATTTCCCGGTGTGGTTGCTAATGATAATATAACCCTTCAATTGAAAAAAGGCGAAATCCATGCATTATTGGGTGAGAACGGCGCCGGCAAATCAACGTTAATGAATGTGCTGTTCGGTTTATATCAGCCTGAAAAAGGCGAAATTCGCGTAAACGGCAAACAAGTGAATATCACCGATCCAAATGTTGCCAACGATTTGGGAATCGGAATGGTTCACCAGCACTTTATGCTTGTGGAGCCATTTACAGTTACACAGAATATCATCCTTGGAAATGAACCGACAAAGTTTGGCAAAATCAATTTGCGAAAAGCGGAACAGGAAGTCCAAGAGCTATCTGATAGATATGGTCTGAGGGTTGACCCTAAAGCAAAAATACGTGATATATCGGTCGGTATGCAGCAGCGTGTTGAGATCTTAAAGACACTTTATCGCGGTGCGGAGGTATTAATTTTTGATGAGCCGACTGCTGTTTTAACACCACAGGAAATAACCGAGCTGATGCAGATTATGAACGCACTCACTGCTGAGGGTAAATCTATCATCCTGATTACGCATAAATTGAAAGAAATTATGGAAATAAGTGAACGGTGTACGGTCATCCGAAAAGGGAAAGGCATCGATACCGTTAATGTAGCTGACACGTCTGTTACAGAGCTTGCTTCTCTCATGGTCGGCAGAGATATCAGTTTTGAGATAGACAAAAAGTTAGCTGAACCAAAGGAAACGGTGCTAAATATCCAGAATTTGAGAGTAAAAGATGCCCGAAAAGTTGATATGGTAAAGGGAATGGATTTGGACGTGCGGGCTGGCGAAATTGTTGGGATAGCCGGTGTTGACGGAAACGGACAATCCGAATTGGTCGAGGCGATCACCGGCCTTCGAAAATCCGAATCCGGAAAAATTTTATTAAGAGATAAAGATATTACGAATTTATCGCCCAGAAAAGTAACTGAAAGCGGGATAGGTCATATACCGCAGGATCGTCATAAATATGGGTTGGTACTCGATTATACGATTGGTGAAAATATGGTTCTGCAAACATATTACAAGAAACCATATTCGAAATATACGACATTGAACAATAAGGAGATTTATAAAAAAGCCAATGCATTAATCGATGAATACGATGTCAGAACGCCGAGTGCCTATACAAAGGCGCGTGCCTTATCAGGTGGTAACCAGCAGAAAGCCATTATCGGGCGGGAAATTGACCGGTCACCTGATCTTCTGATTGCAGCACAGCCGACAAGAGGATTGGATGTTGGTGCAATTGAATTCATTCATCAACGTTTAATTGAGGAACGGGACAAGGGAAGAGCCGTTTTATTAATTTCATTTGAATTAGACGAAATAATGGATTTAAGTGATCGGATTGCTGTTATGTTTGATGGAAAGAACGTTGCAGAGGTCAAACCTGAAGAAACAGATGAAAATGAACTTGGTCTATTAATGGCGGGAAGCAAGAAGGAAAAGGCAGGTGGAAAATAATGAATTCCAGTAAACTTTTTAATATTCTTGTTCCACTTATTTCGGTTTTTATTGGATTGTTTGCCGGGGCACTTATCATGCTTGGTTTCGGATATAATCCCATAACAGGATATATCGCATTATGGAATGGTGCATTTGGTGATTTATACTACTTTGGCGAGACAATGCGGCAAGTGACCCCTTACATATTGACTGGTTTAGCGGTAGCGTTTGCCTTCAGAACCGGTCTTTTCAATATTGGTGCAGAAGGTCAGGTTATTGTTGGCTGGCTTGCGGCGGTATGGGTCGGAACGTCCATTGAAGCGCCGATGTTTATTCATTTGCCTTTAGCAATAATTGCTGCAGCCGCAGCCGGAGCGTTATGGGGATTCATCCCTGGTCTTTTAAAGGCAACCAGAGGCGTTCATGAAGTTATTATAACGATCATGTTAAACTATACGGCATTATATGCTGCCAACGCCATCGTCCGAAATGTTCTTTCAGATAATGAAGATAAAACACCTGATATTGCTGCAACAGCATCATTGTCATCAGAGTGGTTTCAAAACCTGACTTATTTTTCCCGTATGCATTATGGCATATTCATTGCGCTGTTTGCAGCCGTCATTATGTGGTTTCTGATTGAGCGGACAACGATCGGGTATGAGCTTAAATCAGTCGGTTATAATCAGCACGCTTCTAAATACGCTGGTATGAGCGTTAAGCGCAATATTATCTTATCCATGGTCATCGCTGGGGCTTTTGCCGGACTGGCTGGCTCAATGGAAGGATTGGGAACCTTCGGCTATATGTCTGTGCAATCAGGATTTAACAATCTCGGTTTTGATGGAATTGCCGTTGCTTTGCTGGGTGCCAACAATGCATTAGGGGTTGTGTTGGCTGCCTTTTTGTTCGGTACACTGAAAGTAGGCGCATTAAATATGCCGACTGAAGCAGGGGTACCTACTGAGTTAGTTGATATTATCATCGCACTTATTATTTTCTTTGTTGCGTCCAGTTATATTATTCGCTGGGTTATACTTCGCTTTAAAAAGGAGGAGCAATAAATGGGATTTGTTGATCTATTGCAATCGATTATTCCACCGGCATTATTCTTTTCGGCCCCTTTAATTTTTACAGCACTAGGCGGAGTATTCAGTGAGCGATCCGGCGTTGTCAACATCGGACTGGAAGGCTTAATGGTGATGGGGGCATTTGTGGGAATCGTATTTAACCTGACATTTGGCGATGCCCTCGGCGTGTGGGCGCCATGGGTATCCATATTAGTTGCCATGGTTATCTCCGCAATTTTCTCTGTTATTCATGCTGTTGCTGCTGTTTCATTCCGTGCAGATCAGGTTGTGATTGGTGTAGCC
>NZ_DATGTI010000187.1:0-14551 GCF_035301925.1 Lentibacillus sp.
CAGGAACAGCTGGAAGCGACGATCACCGACGCCATACAGGATGGTGAGGAAAAAATGCTGCCTGGTTTAGGGGTGCTCTTTGAACTCATTTGGAAGGAATCAAGTGAGCAGGATAAGCAGGAAATGATTGAAGCATTGGAACAAGGTGTCAAGCAGGCGAATACAAGTGGTTAAGTTATTTTAAAGATAGATACATCATTAGCGGGGGGGCTCTTAAAAAAGGCGAAACACAAGAAATAGCATGTGAAATCATAATGTATTTTGCATGCTATTTCTTAATGGGGCCGGTTAATTCGATTGTTGTTTGTACGATAATCAATAAATGACATTTGCCTGTTTTCCGGAGTTCAGTCACTCCTCATTCCCTTGTTAACTAACTTTTTTACTTGTTGTCCAGCTTAGCCCTTCATAACCATTTCGAAGCCATTGCAGAAGGACATTTTCCCGCCATCCAGGTCCGCTCTATGTGAAACAGTCCCGTTTAATATAAATCTTTAGGAACAATTCAGTAAAAACTGTATGCTTTCAACAAATCATTCTCTATTCATCTATTGATCTCCCAGGCATTATAATCAATTCACTTTTTTCAACCATTTCCAATACGATTGACCATAAATTTAAATAATGATATATAATAGAACTATTGTATTAAGACAAGGTCTTCATAATACATATATTTTTATAAGGAGTCAGAAAGGAGAATCGTTAAGATGGAAGATAATGAGCAAGTCAAGAAGGGGATCTCCAAAAAAGTCATCGCCATAATTGTTGCAGCCGTTTTGGTCGTTGGCGGAAGTGTGGCGGCACTTGTGCTTATAACCGGTTCCCCGAAAGCGCAATATTTTAAAGCAGAAAAAAGCTCAATAGCGTTTTTGGGTGACAAAATTGAAGAACGCTATCAGCCGGAATTTGACTGGGCAGAAAAGACGATGGAAAACCCGGTTGAAAACACGGTGGAATTATCCGGTCAATATAACGGCCCTCCAACCGGCGGAATGGGCATGAGCCCAGAACAATTGATTAATAATTCGACGCTAACAATGAGCTCCCAATTGAACCAGGATGAAAACCAGCTGGCAACCGATCTGCAGGTTAACTTTGGCGGAATCGAAATGAAAGATATCAAACTATTTCTGGACGCCGACAATGCCATTGTACAACTGCCTTTTCTCGACGAAATACTGCAGATTAAAGACACAGATTTAAGTGAACTCCTCCAGGAAGCCGACCCGTCATTAGACGGAGCAGAAATTGATTTTGAAGCATTATTTAAACAAATGGATGGTATGCTGTCTGATGAAGATAAAGAATATCTTATGGATGAATATCTTATGATGGTATACAACGAACTGCCTGATGAAGCTTTTGAAAAAGAAGACGAAACGGTTAATGTACAGGACCAATCGGTTAATGCCGATAAAATAACTTTTAGCCTTTCCGAAGAGCAATTAAAAGAATTGATCACTGTTGTTTTAGAGAAGGCTAAAGATGATGATCAGCTAAAAGACATCATTGAGGAACAAATCAGAAATCAATTAGGAATCTTTGCCACGGGATCACTGCCTGCTGAAATGAAAGATGAAGTAAACAAAATGATGGAGGATTTCGAGAAATCAATCGATGAAACGCTTAAAGGACTGGAAGATTACCAGATTCCAGATGGTCTGACCTCTGTTATTTGGGTTAAGGATGGCCTGATCGTTAAGCGTGACTTTTCGATTGGCATGGCACCAAAAGATGAAGAGGTATCCACACTGTCGATTTCCAGCGATCAGATTTTGAATGATTCGGAACAAAACATGGCCTATGAATTTACAGTGGATGATATGACTGCGACGTTAGATATCAATCTATCAAACCAGGATAATAATCTCGAAGACACCGTCTCAATCGCTGCCGGCGGAATTGAACTTTCGTATAACGGCGAGTCAACACTTGAAGATGGCACAAGGGAATTTGAACGAACGTTTTCATTGGCCACCCCTGATCCAAACGGTTCCGGAAGCCTGAAATGGAGTGGAGAAGCAACCTATGAAAATGATCAAAAAAGTGCAGATCATACACTGACCGTTGAACTGCCTGATCTGCCGCAGGATATGGTCAGCCTGAACATCCAAAATGATGCCAAGACGATTAAAGAAGTTGATCAGCCTGATGATTCTAACGTGAAAAATCTTGGTGACATGTCTGCACAGGAATTGGAAATCTACTTCCAGACAGAAGTGGCACAACAATTCCAGCAATGGCTGATGGAGATTATGGGAGCTCCCGGTGGTAACATGAACAGCTTTTAATTAAGGAAGTGCCGGTATGACTTTTGTGAAACATAGCCTTCTATTTATACGAAGCAATCTAAAGCAATTGCAGAGGAAGTGGCCTGCCCTTCCTCTGCTTTTACTGTTTCCGGTAATACTGATATCACTCGTCGCTGTCATCGCTGTATCGCTTGTTCAGCCTGACGAAAACGACCCAATCCATGTAGGTCTCGTCGACCTTGACAAATCACAGGAAACGGAAACAGTTATCAGCTTAATAGAGGAATCATCGCAATTGGGAAATTTTATTAAAATGGAAGCATTAACAAAAGATGAGGCCAGCACACAAATAAATAAACAATTAAGCGCCTATATCAGCTTTCCGGAAGGCTTTACTGAAAGTTTATACACTGGGGATTCTGTCACTCTGAACATCACAGGCAACCCTGGTAAACAGACGGAAAGTTATCTTGTCAAGGAATTGCTCGATAGCATCGCCAGACACATACGCGCGTCACAAGCCAATATTCTTACGGTGAATTTTTATGCAAAGCAATTGCCCATTGACAGTGATGTGCGTCATGATATGTTGTTTCAGCAGTTCAATGAATTTTTAGTCTATACGGTCGGCAAAGATAAAATCATCAGCGAAGAAGAATTGACCAACCAAGTGACAAGCTCACCGATCAATTACTACGGTCTTTCAGCCTGGTTCATGATGTTGACTGTTTGGATTTTGGTATTCTACACATTTTTTACAAATGATGCACAAGCACGTATGCAAAACAGAATGCGGCTGTATGGTGTCACAATTCTTCAGCAGTTGACAGCAAAAATGGTGATAACGTTCATACTTACTGGCATTTTAGCCGCAGGTGCATTTTATACATATGCTTCGCTGATGGCGATCCCATTATATAGTGAGGATTATATCCGCATCACCCTGATTGCTGGGTTATACAGTTTAATTTACTTGTGTCTCTTGGCCATTATGGAATTAATTTTCCCGGATCAAAAAATACGCCTTCTGATCCACTCATTGTTTACACTGATTGTTCTTCTGGGCAGTGGTGCCATTATACCTGCTTTATATTTCCCATTGTATATACAGGATTTGCTTCCGTACTTTTTTGCAAGTGAAGCGTATTACTGGCTTCGGGAAATTCTTTTGAACGGACGACTCTACGCTGATTACATAGCGCTGACCATCATACTGATATCCGTTATCCTGATGCTTGCCGGCATTTCCTTATTGAAGGAGCGTGCTGCTAAATGAAACAGATCATAACAACGCGCTTAATGCATTGGAAGAAACAGTGGATCAGCCTTGTGTTCTGGCTTCTGTTTCCGTTGATCGCCACAATCAGCCTTACGATGATAACTGATACGGTGCAAGAAGATTCAAAAGTGCCTGTCGGTATTGTATTGGAAGAAGAAACAGCTGCTGTTAAAGAATTAACAGAGGAGATAAAAGCAGCACCGTTTATCAGGATGGAGATACTCCCTGAAGACGAAGCATTGCACAATTTGGAGAAACATGAACTTGACAGTGTGTTCATAATTCACGAAGACTTTGAGGAAAACATACAGCAGGATAACCGGACAAGACTGATCACTGGTTATCAGTCTGATTTATCGTTAGCCTATTCGCCTGTCAAAGAAATGATTATTTCGTATGTTCAGCAGGAGACTGGAAGAGCCAAAGCGGCGTTTACGGTTAAACAGCTTGAACAGCAATATAACGGGCAAGAAAATTGGGCGTATGAAGAAATCATTGCAAAAAGCAAATCGATACAGCAGGAGGAAAATCTTCTGCAAACAGATCTTTCCTTTTTGGAGACGCCGGAAGCGGCTGATGACACATCAAAATTATTCCCTGTCTGGGCGCTATGGGGTGTATTCAGCTTCTTATCAACACTTTTAGTATTCGATTGGGTTATCAAGGAGAAACGCTCAAAAGCAATCTTGCGGCTGGCATTTTCCCGGTGGTCATTAAAATCATATTTGCTGCAGAACTTTATGCTGTATATGGTTATACTTTTTGCCTTTGATCTTGCTGCGGCCGGGGCATTTTATGTCATGTTCAATGAATGGATCAGTCCCGTCAATCTATTGGTTTACCGTATATTGACCAGTATGGCTGCGTTTCTGTTTGCTAATCTGTTTAAAAACCAATTTATTTATTATACGGTGTCATTTGCATTCGTTTTAGTTGCAGCGATTGGGAGCGGGGCTTTGCTGCCATTAGAGTCAGCCATCCAATCGAAATGGTTTGATTCGATCAATCCGTTGGCACCGCTGCTGTCGGGTGAGTATATCAATATCTGGTCAGTGTTCATGTTATTGTTTGCTGCAGCCTGGCTGTTCAGAAAGGAGAAATTTCATGCTTGAAGTTGAGACGCTTTCAAAAACTTACGGGAAAAAGCAAATTCTGGAGAATATTTCCTTTTCCATAAAACCCGGTGAAGTGATCGGAATTGTCGGAGAAAACGGTGCAGGCAAATCAACCTTGCTGCAAATGTTAGCAACATTATCCAAACCGACATCCGGAACGATCACTTTAAACGGCCAATCATACGACACCAGGGCTAAACAAATCCGCCGGCAAATTGGGTTTGTTCCCCAGGATATCGCGCTTTGGGAAGATTTTTTGGTAAAGGAAAATATGATGTTTTTTGAAAAGCTTGCATGGACGCGCAAAAGCCCGGATCAACTTAAACAGCTGTGCAGTGATGTGAAACTGGATAAATGGAATGAGCCCGTCAAAATACTTTCAGGCGGGATGAAACGCAAATTGAATATCGCCATTACCCTGATCCATGAACCTGACCTCCTGCTGCTGGATGAACCAACGGCAGGTATCGATCTGAAATCCCGAAAGGAAATCGGTTCCTACTTATCAAAACTGGCCAAAAAGCAGGAAAAAATGATTTTGTATACCTCGCACGATATGGATGAGATTATGCAATTGTGCGATCGAATTTATTGTATTGGTGATGATCCATTCTACCAGCAAGTACTAAAGTCTTATGGAAAAAATCCAATATTATTGTGAATGGCAGTTGCCAGTTCCCAGTTTTCGGTATAAACTAAACTATAGGTAACTTGATCAGGAGTTGGATTCAATGGATATACGAAACCTGCAAACATATATACAACAACAGGCGCTCGCAACGATGACATCATCGGCGGCCGGGAACAGCACATGGAACAGTCCCGTAACAGACTTAACGTTCAAGCTAATGCTTCAACAGCAGATGAATAACAGTGCATCAGCTGGACAAGCCTCATCACATTTTGATAATCCCGTATATCCAGCGGTGAACAACAGCTGGGCAGATGGACAGTCAGCGATGAGTCAGCCCAATACAGGCGTAAACAGCAGCTTACCACTGCCAGCAGCCAATACTGCCTCGACAGATAATGTTGATACATACGTAAAACAGTCAGCTGAAAAGTATGGTATTGATCCAAAACTGATTCATTCAGTCATTAAAGCAGAATCAAACTATAACCCGAATGCCAAAAGTCATGCCGGTGCTCAGGGGCTGATGCAGCTTATGCCGACAACTGCAGCTGGACTTGGCGTAACCAATCCGTATGACCCAATGCAAAATATTGATGGCGGGACTAAATACTTGAGCCAGATGCTGACAAAATATGACGGCAATCTTAGGCTGGCGCTTGCCGCATACAATGCCGGTCCGGGAAATGTAGACAAGCATCAGGGAATACCGCCGTTTGCTGAAACGAGAAATTATGTTGAAAAAGTGATGAACGCATATTTAATTTAAATAAGAGCGGCTGATACGCCGCTCTTTTCACTTTCTTTCTAGCCAAGCTTAATTTCTTTCACTTTATCGGCATCCAGTTTTTTAATCGTGGCAACGATCAGTTTCACCGCGTTTTCAAAGTCATCACGATGCAGGATTGCCGCATGTGAATGGATATACCTTGTTGCAATCGTGATTGACAGTGATGGTACACCATCTGCCGTTAAATGAATGGAACCGGAATCTGTTCCACCGCCCGCAATGGACGCAAATTGATATGGAATATTTTGCTCGTCTGCCGTGTCGACGACTAAATCGCGGACACCTTTATTCGGTACCATAGACGCATCATAAATGATAATTTGCGGCCCTTTTCCAAGTTCGCTGTCCGCTTCTTTATCGGAAACACCAGGCATATCACCTGCAATTCCGACATCAACACCAAAACCGATATCCGGCTTAATAGCATGTGCTGATGTTCGTGCACCACGCAGACCGACTTCTTCCTGAATGGTTCCAACGCCGTAAACCGTGTTTGGATGTTTTTCTTCTTTCAGCTGTTTGAGCACTTCGATGGCGATCGCACAGCCGATCCGGTTGTCCCACGCTTTTGCCATTAGCATTTTTTCGTTTTTCATTTGCGTGAATTCGAAGTAAGGGACAATTGAGTCACCGGGACGTACACCGAATTCCTGGGCTTCTTCCTTGCTTGACGCGCCGATGTCAATAAACATATTTTTTATTTCGACCGGCTTTTTGCGCTCTTCAGCTGACAATACATGCGGCGGTTTGGAACCAATCAGACCGGTCACATCACCACGGGCAGTCATAATCGTAACTCGCTGGGCCAACATGACCTGATTCCACCAGCCGCCGACAGTCTGGAAATAGACAAAACCTTTGTCGTCAATACGGGTAACCATGAAGCCAACCTCGTCCAAATGACCGGCAACCATAATTTTCGGTCCGTTTTCCTCACCGGTCTTTTCCGCAATCAGGCTTCCAAGATTATCTGTATAAACTGCATCAGCATACGGTGTGATGTATTTTTTCATGACGTCCCTTGGTTCCCTTTCATCTCCTGGAATTCCCCGTGCGTCTGTCAAATCCTTTAGCATTGTATTTGTTTCATCCAAATTTGCCATATGTATTATGAACCTCCTTTTATATTCCTTTTTCATTATAACGCTAACATCAAAAATGACAAAATATTTCTATTAATATCCTTGATTTTGGCGTTCATAATTGACTTCATTCTTTTTAAAATAAGCATCTTTAATAGCATGCTCATCAAACCCCAGCAAAATTCCCAGCTGTAAATAATTTTCAAACAGCTGATTGTAATTTGCTTCTGAAGGGTCTCGATAAAATGCAGTACATACGTCATATACACGGTTAAACTGCCCTGTTTCATCCGTTTCAACCGAATTCACCCGATCAGCTGTATACCGATACCCTTTTTCCAATCCCAGTGATAAAAGAAAATGAATGCCATCGACATATTCCTCTAAAATAATCGATTGGTCACTGCGCGGTTTAATACTCCAAAATTTGAAACACCTTGTCTCGTTTGCCAGCTCGCCAAGTTCCACAAGCAAGGCTAAATATTTTTCCTGGAACACATCCCGGCCCGATAAATCATGCTGTGACTCAATATAGGCATCCAGTTGCTTTTGCATCGTATACAATGATGACCAATCCATTTATTTTCCTCCCCCGATTCCACATTGTTGATAAGTAATCCCAAAAAGATTTGCTTCTAATTGTACCACGAAATCATCATATTCGTGAAACCTGCCGAGATGCCGAAACGTATAATCATATTATCAACCGAAATAAGGAGACGGTGGATATGATTGTACTTTTATTTCGATTCCTCATTCTGATCGCACTCGTTATGCTTGTCTATACGATCGTTCAATATTTCCGGAATCCTGACCGGAAGCTGCAAATTGCCAAATCAGCCAATACATTCTATATGGTGGATGACCCCGGCAACTCCAAAAAGAATATCCAGTTCGTCTATAAAAGCTGTTTGTTTGAAGGCGAGAAATATATCGGGACGACTGAAGATTCATTTGAAGTAGTCGATATCCACATATTTGCTCGCGATGCCAATGAACTGGAAGGCATTACGAAAGATGACTTATATTTTATTGAAAAAGAATTATTGATGCGCTATCCGCATGCCACTATTACATGGAAATATCCCATCAATAAATTAATTCTGACAACAATTGACTAAACGATTGGCAGGCATTCAGAAAGATTCATCATGGGCATATAAAAGCGCACCCGCCGGCAGGATGCGCATTTCCATCATGTACTGACCTGAAAAAAGTCATGCCATTTTATGATAATTTCTTTTCGTCTCAGAATGTAGATGAATGGCAGCAACACGAGTAAAAGCATGAGGATATGAATTGGGGATAAGCTGGATAGCCATTTGCCAATTGATGTGTAAACGACTGCCAATGGGATGTTCGTCAGGATGGATGATTTTGTATAATCCTTGAAGTTTGACGATATTTCGATCAGACACAGGGATAATAAATGAAAATGGATGAAAGGAACAAGTCTTAGCAATGCAATTTGTGATGGCGTAAATTCGGAATGACGCCCCATTAATTTTTGCTTCAGATGGACAAGCTTCGTGAATGTTTTTGGCATCCATCGAATAACGGCATAAAATATGATGCTGGAAAGCGTAATACCAATGACAGAGTACAGTGTGCCGGCAACAGTCCCAAAAAGAACACCGCCTGATATACATATGAAAACGACCGGAAGAAAAAATAACGGTCTTAATAAATGAAAGCTGATGAATAAAATCGGTGCGAACAACCCGCCTGTTTCAATAAAAACCATTATATAATTGCCAGCGAGCTCCATACCTTACCTCCTTCTCCGGTACTTGTTTCATACGTCAGTACATGTATATGACAATAGACGAGCCATTATGACATTAACAATATGGGAGAATAGGGACAGGCAGCTTGTCCCACATGAAAGGAGGCCTTTCCCTCCCGTTCCTGCCCCAGCCTTCCATGTCAGCCACTCATGCTAATTACTTGGTAAGGAATCCAAACGGCGGCGTGCACATTGGATCGGGAAATATTGTACAGAAAAAGAGCCAAAACCGGAAGAACGGATTTGACTCTTTTTTAACATCCAGCAGGCAAAAACTGCCCACTAAATGAAGTTTCGCTTTACCCCGCCTTAACAGACAGTAAACTCCCCCTCAATAAAATGGTAGAAGTTATTAAAAATAGGATTAGTGAGCAACTGTCTGTAAAGGTCCGATTCGGCTCAACTAACATTCAACAGGGATAGTACGCCCTATTGAATGAAGTTTCGCTTTATTTCAATGCTGCTTTAGCTTTTTCAGCTAATTGCGCAAATGCTTTTTCGTCATTGACAGCAAGGTCTGACAGCATTTTACGGTTAACTTCGACACCAGCTTGCTTTAATCCGTGCATTAATCTGCTGTATGAAATATCGTTCATGCGTGCTGCAGCATTAATGCGGGAGATCCACAGCTTGCGGAAGTCACGTTTTTTCTGTCTGCGGTCGCGATAAGCATACTGACCGGATTTCATGACCTGCTGTTTTGCTGTTTTAAATAATGCGTGTTTTGATCCATAATAACCTTTAGCTAGTTTTAAGACGCGTTTACGACGTTTGCGCGTCACTGTTCCACCTTTTACACGTGGCATGTTAATTCCCTCCTAATTCAATTAAAAAGTCGTTGCGACATTTTAAAGCAATACCTCAAGCTTATTTATTTGGAAGCATTGTTTTAATGCGTCTGTAATCACTGTTGGAAACGATGGCAGATTTGCGCAGTTTACGCTTCTGCTTCTGTGATTTGTGTGCAAACATATGACTTGTATACGCATGTGCGCGTTTCAGTTTTCCTGTACCTGTTTTACGGAAACGTTTTTGTGAACCTTTATGGCTTTTCATTTTAGGCATATTGGTATCCTCCTTGTATCGTTAAATGCTTATTTTTCTTTGTTTGGGGCAAGCATCATAAACATATTACGGCCTTCCATTTTCGCTTTGGATTCTACTGACGCAACATCTTGTGTTTCTTCTGCCAGACGGTCAAGCACTTCACGTCCAAGATCCTTATGCGTAATCGCACGACCGCGAAAACGGACAGAAGCTTTAACCTTATCGCCTTTACTTAAGAACTTTCGTGCATTCTTCAGTTTTGTGTTGAAATCATGGTCGCCAATTCCCGGAGTAAACCGCACTTCTTTAACATTAATGACTTTTTGTTTCTTGCGCGCTTCTTTTTCTTTCTTTTGCTGCTCATAGCGGTATTTACCATAATTCATGATACGGCATACCGGTGGTTTGGCATTTGGTGCCACCAAAACCAAATCCAGATCACGCTTTTGAGCAATATTCAGCGCTTCATTGCGAGATTTTACTCCTAACTGATCCCCGTTTGAATCGATCAGACGTACCTCACGGGCACGGATTTTTTCATTGACGTTCAATTCTTTGCTAATTGCAAGCCACCTCCAAATATTTTTTGAGTGATCTTTCATTGACAAGTTTTTCTATCGCAAATAAAAAGTGTCGGTACACAGATGCACCCACACGTCTCCAATAATTTTTATTGAAAAATTCAGGACCAGCCGACTGCAAAGAAGCGTCGATCAGGTGAGAAGCGGGTGCTTCTACTTGTCTCAGATCATTTTATTCAACTTTTACAGAATAGCATCTATTAAACAGTGTGTCAACTATCTAATAGCCAGCCTGTAAAAGCTACATTCTCAGTCTATCATGTTTGCAGACAAAAAGGAAGCCTAGATGCTTCAGCATCGTAATTGAACCGTTGTGATATTAATCATATAACCCGGGCAATACTGCTTACCCGGGTTGATGGCTATTTATTATTCAGTACTTTTTGATTGATTTCTTCCTTAATCATGGTGCTGAAATCGTCATAACTTAATGTTTTTGACGCTTTTTCCCCATACCGGCGGACATTAACACTGTTACTCTCAATTTCATTATCCCCCAGGACAAGGGCAAATGGGACCTTCTGTGTCTGTGCTTCTCTGATTTTATACCCGATTTTCTCGTCACGTTCATCCACTTCAACCCGTACGCCGTCGAATCGCAGTTTATCCGCAACTGTTTTCGCATAGTCCAGGTGTGCATCCGGCGAAACCGGGATAACTTTCACTTGAACGGGTGCCAGCCAGGTTGGAAATGCACCTTTATATTCTTCAATCAGAAATGCTACGAAACGTTCCATGGTTGAGACAACACCGCGGTGAATGACAACCGGGCGATGTTCTTTACCGTCCTTGCCGATGTAAGTCAGGTCAAAGCGTTCCGGCAATTGATAATCAAGCTGAACAGTGGACAGCGTTTCGTCTTTTCCTAATGCTGTTTGCACCTGTACATCCAATTTCGGGCCGTAAAAAGCTGCTTCACCTTCCGCTTCAACGTATTCGACATCCATTTCTTCCATTGTTTCTTTCAGCATGGCCTGTGCTTTTTCCCACATGTCATCATTGTCTATATACTTCTCTTTATCTTCTGGATCACGGTATGACAGGCGGAAATAGTAATCCTCAATCCCGAAGTCTTTGTAAACCCTTTGAACAAGTTTCACAACCCTGATAAATTCATCTTTCAGCTGATCCGGACGGGCAAAAATATGCGCATCATTCAGGGTCATGGCACGGACACGCTGCAGCCCCGCCAGTGCTCCGGACATTTCATGGCGGTGCATGGTCCCCAGTTCCGCTATCCTCACTGGCAGATTACGGTAGCTATATAATTGATTTTTGTAGACCATCATATGATGCGGGCAATTCATCGGACGGAGCACCAGGTCTTCATTGTCCATTTCCATTGTCGGGAACATGTCATCCTGGTAATGATCCCAATGACCGCTTGTTTTATACAAATCAACACTGCCCAGAACAGGTGTGTACACATGGTCATAACCAAGACGTTCTTCAATATCAACAATATAGCGTTCAATAAAACGACGGATAGTTGCCCCTTTAGGCAGCCACAGCGGCAAACCCTGTCCAACTTCCTGGGAAACAGTGAAGATGTCCAATTCTTTGCCCAATTTCCGATGATCGCGCTCTTTCCTGTCCTCAAGAATCCGCAAATGTTCATCAAGCTGGCTTTGTTTTTCGAAAGCTGTTCCATAAATGCGCTGCAGTTGTTTATTATTGCTGTCTCCGCGCCAATAAGCGCCCGAGACACTCAGCAATTTAAATGCCTTTATTTTATTGGTTGACGGCACATGGACACCACGGCACAGATCAAAAAATTCACCCTGTTTATAAATGGTCACTTGTTCATCTTCAGGAATATCGTCAATTAATTCGAGCTTAAGATCATCACCAATTTCCCGGAACATCTCTTTTGCTTCATTACGGGAAACAACAATGCGCTTAATTTCCAGATTTTCGTCAACAATCCGCTTCATTTCTTTTTCGATTTTGGGAAGATCTTCCGGTGTCAAGGAATGTTCAAGATCCATATCGTAATAAAAACCTTCCTCAATGACTGGACCGACTCCGAATTTCACCTGACCGTACAGCCTGGTGACTGCCTGGGCTAAAAGATGTGCGGTTGAATGGCGCATAATGTCTATGCCTTCCTGATCCTTGTAAGTGATGATTTCGATTGCACCGCCGTGGGGTAAATCGCGCCGCAGATCATACAATTGGCCATCCACCTTAACAGCCAATGCTTGTTTTTTTAGCCCGGGCGATATTGAACCTGCAATATCTTCTCCAGTTGTTCCCTGGGGAAATTGTTTACTTGTGCCATCAGGAAACGTAATTGTCAAATCTGCCATATATATCACTCCTTCGTTGGATAAATTAATTTTTTAAAAACCCCAATTATTAAAAACGCCCGTCCCTCTGCCTCAAAGCAAAGGGACGAGCGTTAGCACGTGGTTCCACCCTAATTCCCGCAAAAATGCGGCTTCATTCATCTTTAACGCAGATAACACGCTGCTGTTTACACCGATGTTCAACAGCAGAGTTTAAAGGTGGTAATCATTTGCATGCATAGTGGAAGCTTTCAGCCGACGACTTCCTTCTCTTGCCTATCCATCAATCAAATGATCATGTCCTTATCGTCACTTTTCCATTTATCAATTTTGTTCTGTCCCGGATATAAAGTCAGTAACCCGGCAGAAAACAGCGGCTAACTGACCCTGAATCCCCGGTTCTGTTCGGGTCTGCACGATGCAGGTCACAAAGGCGTTGCAACAGGAATAGGAAAACTTCGACAGCGATACATCGCACAAAGAAAAAGTGCTTTCCTTTTTCGAGGACGTTGCGATCTTAGCCTTTGTTCCTCTCATTCAGTGGAGGAAAAACGCTCCACTGAATGAAGTTTCACTTTATATAAATCGTATTATAGCTTGTGTTTCAGACAAAATCAAGTCTTTTTATTTATTTTTAAAATCACTCGGAAATGGAAAGCTGCTGAATGGTTTAAATTCCACCCGTTCCTGAAAAATGTTGATCACTGTTAATGTTTTCGGATCTGATGGATCGTCACCAAACAGTTTAATTTCATCAGGCGCCATAGCTATAAGCGGTGATAAATTCAGCTCATCAACATCAAGGCCGACAATGTAAAGCGGTTCTTGCTGCATAAGCATTCGTAATTCCAT
The DNA here is from genome assembly GCF_035301925.1 of Lentibacillus sp. Lineage (GTDB taxonomy): Bacteria > Bacillota > Bacilli > Bacillales > Amphibacillaceae > Lentibacillus. The sequence continues at coordinate 13,707 of NZ_DATGTI010000187.1, forward strand.
TCTTGAAAACGGTTTGCCATCCGGTTTAAAAAAAGAAAACGAGTCCCCCTGCAAAATATGGATGGTTTTAAACAGGGGCTTACGTTTTATAATATAACTTCTGAGCATATCGATAAATGCCTGATGATCCTCTTCCCGTTTAAATTCATCAATCGCAAGTCCGACATAGTGGATAAGCTGTTCTTTAAACACTTTCATTTGAAAATTTATGATTGAATCAAAATGGAGTATCCCGGAATTTTTGATATTTGCCAAAAATAGCGTGTACAGTAATTGGCTTGGATCTTTATTCTTTCTGACAATTTGACTGTCTTCATCATCTCCGGCAAATATCCAATGCGATAAATCCATAATACGTTCAATCTCATCTGAATTTGTATAATAATAATTATGTTTAATAATGCTGTTTATCATGCCTGTCAGACGATGTGTCACAAAGACCCCGACCATTGCTTTGGCGATCGTCTCCATAAAATGGCTGGCGGATTCATGATGATCCAGATGCAGATGATTCCCCCATTCCTCTGTCGTTTTCCAATGTAATTCAATTTTTTTGTTTAACTGAAACAAATGCTCACAAAAACTGATCGCCTCTTTATCCGACTCAAAATAAACTTCCAGCAAAAACATCACCCTCACCCAAGACCAAACTGTTACATTATATGGACATCCATCTGAAAAAATGTATGGTCCCATGAAACTAGTAAATATCTATGGCTCAGCTGGTTAAGATAGGGTGTGTTCCGGGGCTAAAACAACCTTTGTTATAACAATCGATGGAACATGAAAAAAGATGGCATCCCAAAAAATTTAAAGGGATATGCCACCTTTTTGGACTTCGTTTC
>NZ_DATGTI010000188.1:0-46581 GCF_035301925.1 Lentibacillus sp.
GGTTTATCGGTGACTGCTTTAATGGAAAGCGCAGCACCGCCGCGTGTGTCACCGTCAAGTTTTGTCAGAACAACACCGGAGATATCCAGCTGTTCATTAAAACTTTCAGCCACATTGACGGCATCCTGACCAGTCATGGCATCGACGACAAGGAAAATTTCGTCAGGTTTGACTGCTGATTTAATCTGCTCCAGCTCATCCATCAAGTCTTCATCAACATGCAGCCGGCCTGCCGTATCAATAATGACATAATCATGGTGTTCCGCTTTGGCCTGTTCAAGTGCCTCACACGCGATATCAACCGGATTCGCGTCCGTGCCTTTGGAAAACACCGGCATATCAAGCTGCTGACCAACTGTTTCAAGCTGATCGATCGCAGCCGGCCGATAAACGTCGGCGGCTACCAGTAAGGGTGAACGATTGTGTTTTTTGCGCAAATGATTGGCAAGTTTACCGCTCGTTGTCGTTTTCCCCGCACCCTGTAAACCCGCCATCATGATAACGGTTGGCGGACGATCAGCGACTGCTATCTTGCTCTGTTCGCCGCCCATCAGTTCAGATAATTCTTCTTTAACAACTTTAATCACCTGCTGACCGGGTGTTAAGCTTTCCATCACTTCTTGTCCGACAGCCCGTTCTTTAATGCGTTTGATCAGATCTTTGACCACTTTAAAGTTGACATCCGCTTCCAGCAGGGCCAGGCGGACTTCCCGCGTCATTTCTTTAACATCCTGCTCAGAAACCTTGCCTTTACCGGTGATTTTTTTCATTGTACTTTGCAAACGCTCGGCCAATCCTTCAAATGCCATAGAAGGTGTCCCCCTACTCTAATTCTTTTAATTGATGAATCAATGCACGTATCACACCGTCTTCAGCTGCTTCATCCATCCTGTCCAAAATAGTGGTGCGTTTTTGAAATTTATCATATAATCCTAACTTTTTTTCATACGATTCGAGAATCTTTTCGGTACGCCGGATATTATCATAAACGGCCTGCCGTGATACTTTCAGCAACTCGGAAATTTCTCCAAGCGAATAATCTTCACGATAGTACATATCCATATAACTGCGCTGTTTAGGGGTTAAGAGTGATTGATAAAAGTCAAACAGATAATTGATTCGTGTTGTTTTTTCCAGCAATCAAAACACCCCTTGTTAAGTGAAAACCCTTTACAAAAGTTTACCATCATTCAGCGTCATCTTCAAGCAGATCCGCAAACAATCCATAGACGAATGCATGCGCATCAAATGCCTGCAGATCCTCAATTTTCTCACCCAGACCGGCAAATTTAACCGGAATCTGCAGTTCGTTCCGGATGGCCAGTACAATCCCGCCTTTTGCTGTTCCATCTAATTTTGTCAGGACGATTCCTGATACATCAGTAGCCTCGGAAAATGTCTTCGCCTGGCTCAAAGCATTCTGACCGGTCGTCGCATCCAATACGAGCAGCACTTCATGCGGGGCATCGGGCACTTCCCGTTCAATCACCCGCTTCACTTTGGCAAGCTCGTTCATTAAGTTGACTTTGTTTTGCAGCCGGCCGGCCGTATCACAAATCAGGACATCGGCATTGCGTGATTTGGCTGCTTTGATGCCGTCGAAAATAACGGCAGCCGGATCACTGCCAGCAACTTGTTTGATAACATCAACACCGGCCCGTTCACCCCAAACATCCAACTGTTCAATCGCACCGGCGCGGAAGGTATCACCAGCAGCCAGCATGACGTGTTTCCTTTCCTGCTTTAACTGATGGGCAAGTTTGCCGATTGATGTTGTTTTACCAACACCGTTCACACCAACAACAAGAATGACAGAAAGCCCCTCTTCCTGCAGGTTTAATTTCTCAACTTCATCGTCATCATCACCGTAATAAATCTCCACGAGCTTTTCGGAAATGACGTCTTTGATTGCCTTTGTATCTTTAATATTTTGCCGCTTCACTTCCATTTTCAACTCATCGACAAGGTCCATCACTGTATTGACACCAACATCTGCTGCAATCAGCACTTCTTCCAGTTCCTCAAAAAAATCCTCATCGACTTTCCGATAGCGGGCAATCAGATCATTGATTTTTCCAGAAAACGAATGCCGTGTTTTTTCCATACCTTTTTTATACTTTGTGGACACTTCTTCCGTTTCCTCATTTTGTTTGAACTTGCTTTTCAGTTTATCCATGAAACCCATCGATAAATGACCTCCTTACGAATTAACAAGCTCTTCCGTTTCTTCCAGCCGTACAGAAACGAGCCGTGATACCCCGGATTCCTGCATCGTGACACCATACAGGACGTCTGATTCTTCCATTGTACCCTTGCGATGGGTAATGACAATGAACTGCGTATTTTCACTGTATGTTTTCAAATATTTGGCAAACCGGACAACATTTGCTTCATCCAATGCTGCCTCAACCTCATCCAATACACAGAACGGTACCGGACGGACACGCAAAATCGCAAATAGTAATGCAATAGCCGTTAATGCCCGTTCGCCGCCGGAAAGCAGTCCGAGATGCTGCAGCTTCTTGCCGGGCGGCTGGGCGGTGATTTCCACACCCGTATCAAGCAGATTATTCGGGTCGGTCAGTTTCAGTTCAGCCTTCCCGCCGCCGAACAATTGTTTAAAGACAACGGTGAATTCTTCTTTAATCTGGCCGAATGTATCACCAAACCGTTTTTCCATTTCCTCATCCATTTCCGCAATCACGGAATACAGCGTCTGTTTGGCCTCAATCAGATCGTTTTGCTGTTCGGATAGAAAATCATACCGCTCCGAAACACGATCGTATTCATCGATAGCTCCCAAATTGACCGTGCCCAATTGATCGATGGACTGCTTGATCTGTGCCACCATTGATTGTGTTTCTTCGATATTATCGGTCCTATCGTAATTTTGCTTGGCCTTTTCAAACGTCATTGTATATTCCGTCTGCAGTTTGGACAGACGATTCTCAAGCTCAACATCGAGACGATTGGCTTTTACTTCTTTTTCCTGAATGGCCTCTTTGAACGCCTGATGCTGCTTGTTTTCCTCTTTCAGTTCACGGTCTTGATCGTTTAACAGCTGTGTACGCTCTGAACGGTTTGACCGCATACTCTGAATTTCAGCCGTGATAGATTCTTTATCCGCTTTTGCTGATGCAATTTTCCGTTCAATCTCTTCCTCGGTTTCCGCTGAATTCTGCATGTCCAGCAGCTCGTTCAGATCATTTGCATAGATTTCATATTGCTCCTGGTAATCATTTAATTGCGTCTTTAAAGTATTTGTTTTTTCGCGCTGGTTCTTCAGACGTTCCTCCTGTTCGGCTAAAGCAACCTGTGCCTTCTGATAATCGTCTTTCAGCTGGTCCTGATTTTCCTGGAATGCTGCTTCTTGTTCAGACAGCTTGTCGATTTGTTCCTGAACTGTTTCAAGCCGCTCCGAAATGGCATCAAGCTCTTTTGACAGTAGTTCATCTCGTGTTCTCAGTTCATTCGTATCCTGGTCAAATTGCTGTTTATCCTGATCATATATTTGAAGATTGTCGTTCACCGAAACCAGCTTCATTTCCGTTTCTTTAAAAGATGAACGAATTTCCTGCAGTTTTTCCTGCTCTTTACTGATTTGTTCTTCTTCAGCCGCAATCTCCTGCTCCAGCTCGCTGATTTGTTGTTTTTGTTTATCAACTTGCTGCTCAAAGGTGTTTGCTTTTTGCTGAAAGTTTTCAAGTTTTTCGGTCACTTCCTGCAAATCTTTTTCTCGTGTAAACAGCGATTGCTTGTTTTTTTTCTGCGCACCGCCGGACATGGAACCACCCGGATTGACGACATCTCCTTCAATCGTAACGACCCGGTGCTTGCGCCTGATGAGTCCGGCTATTTCGTTGGCATCTCTTAATGATTTAGCAACGAGGACGTGTCCCATTAAATGGCCCACCGCTTTTTGATATTCTGCCGATGCTGACACAAGATCACTGGCAACCCCGACAAATCCTCGATGATTCCCTGCTTTTGCCAGCAAATCTCTCGGGACAAACCGCGCCTGAATTGAACTAAGTGGTAAAAAAGTAGCCCGGCCGCTGTTTGTTCTTTTCAACCAGCTAATCGCTTTTCGTGCTGCCTGATCATCATTGACAACAATGTGCTGCGCCTGTCCACCCAGTACTGTTTCGATGGCGGTAATATATGGCTTTGGGACATCAATCAGCTCAATGACAGCTCCGCGAACACCGTCAAGTTTCTGTTGTTCCCGGGCTTTAAGAACAGCTTTAACCCCGTGGAAAAAACCTTGAAAATCCTCTTTCATATCTTCAAGCATTTCTTTTTTGGATTTCAGCTTTTCAATATATTGATAACCCTGGTACAGTTTTGTCTGTGCTTCCTGAAAGGCATTGCGTTTGTTTGTCAGGTCATCTTTCTTCTGCTGAACAGCCTGAGATTTAGATTGACACGTTTCTTGTTGCCGATTGAAATCAGTTGTCATTTTTTTCATTTTCGCGCTAAGTTCTTCCCGCTCAGCCAGCAGGCCTTCAAATTTTTCTGCCTGCTTGTCCTTTTTGCCGGAAATTTGCTCAAGCTGCTGTTGGATCGATTGTTTTTCATTCCGTTTGGCAGCCTGTTCATTCAAGTACTCGATATAATCGGATTTCAGTTCCTCAATTTGTTCAGCAATGTTTTCTCTGTCTGTTGTCAGATTGGCTTCCAGCTGTTTAACCTGTTCCTTCGTTTCGTCGCGGCGTTCCTTGAGTGAATAGAACTTCTCATTTTCCTGGTCAAGCTCATACTTAAGCATATCGATCCGTTCTGCCGTTTCTTTTTTCTGTCTTTCAAGTTTCTCTTTATTTTCGGCAAAATGTTTGGTTCGTTCATTAAACACTTGCTTTTTGCCTTCATATTGTTCAAGCTGCTGAGTGGTAGACAGCAATTTGGCCTGCAGCTGTTCGATATCGTTATCAAGCTTCTGGATTTCCTGACGCTCCTGTTCCAGCTCGGCTTCTTTTGTCTGGATCGTTGTTTTTTGATTCAGTTCATCGTTTTTTTCTTTTTCCAGTTCATCCAGCAAGGCCTGCCACTCACCATGAAGCTGTTCGATCTCCGTAATAAGCAGCGAAATTTCATACTGTTTTAACTGCTCTTTTTTATCCAAATAGGTTCGTGCGGTTTGCGCCTGCTCCTCGAGTGGCTCAATTTGCTGTTCAATTTCATGGATAATATCTTCCACACGATTTAAGTTTTCTTGTGTTTCGGCTAATTTATACTCAGCTTTTTTCTTTCGATGCTTGTACTTTAAGACACCGGCAGCCTCTTCAAAAATGGCCCGTCGTTCGTCTGCTTTGGAACTGAGTATTTCCTCAACTTTTCCCTGACTGATAATTGAGAATGCTTCACGCCCAAGTCCTGAGTCCATAAATAAATCGACAATATCTTTCAATCTGCACGACTGTTTATTGATATAAAATTCACTTTCACCGGACCGGTAGATACGTCTGGTGACACTGACTTCCTCATAATCAAGCGGCAATGCCTTGTCACTATTTTCCAGTACCAGCGTAACTTCCGCGACATTGAGTGCACGTCTCGAGTCACTGCCCTGGAAAATGATGTCTTCCATTTTTGAACCCCTAAGTGACCGTGCCGACTGTTCACCCAGCACCCACCTGATTGCATCGGTAATATTGCTTTTTCCACTTCCATTAGGGCCCACTACCGAGGTCACACCCGGAACAAATTCAACACTGATCCGTTCAGCAAATGATTTGAAGCCCACACTTTCTAATCGTTTTAAATACATAACCATTCTCCTAATTTCGTTCAGGGATTACGCAAAATATGTATCCAAGCTGGTTGGCATTTTAACGCATTTATTTTATCATAAAGAGAAGCACAAAAGAAGGCTTAAACCGATACATAGGCTTTAAGCTGACTATTTATCAAAGGAGTGTTCATGTGAATCTCAAGAAACCAACACAGGAAAACCTGAAATTTATGCTGGATGAACTGGCTGAACAATTGAGTGTCGTCAATCCCGAACTGATGGATGCACAAGACTATGATCTGGACAAATACGATGACATCAAATTTATGTATGATATGGTTAAACAGAAAGGGCAGCTCAGTGCACCCGAAACACAGGCGTTTATTGATGAATTGCGGTCTGTGAGGAAATCATAACAAAAACATGAGTAAAACGGCGATTGCCTATTAGTGCGTGTTCACAGCGGAATAATTTTCTCTGCTGAATGTTGGTTGAACCGAGTCGGGTATTTAAGGTCAGTTAGCCGCCATATTTTGGCGGGTTACTGACCAAATATAAAACAGTTTATCACTCAAAATATTTGAAAAGGCTGGTGCCTATTCCAAAAGCACACAGCCTTTTGTTTAATCATCCAACGTATCCAACGCATGCTTAGCGGCACGTTGTTCGGCTTCTTTTTTGGTATGGCCTTCTCCCTCACCTGCTACATTGCCATTTATAATGACTTGAGCAACAAACTGCTTATCGTGGGATGGCCCTTTTTCATTTGCAATCACATATTCAATGCTGTGATTGCGGTTCTCCTGGATGTGTTCCTGCAGCCTGCTTTTATAATCCATCGCATGCGAAAAAGCACCTGTCGTTATTTTCGGATAAACATATTGTTTCAGGAATTGAATGACGGCATCATAACCCTGGTCAAGGTATAGAGCACCTAAAAACGCTTCAAAAACATCTGCCAGAATTGCTGGTCGTTTGCGGCCGCCTGACTGTTCCTCTCCGTGGCCAAGCAGCAAAAAATCACCAAAATCCAACTGAAGGGAAAATTCCACCAGAGACGGTTCGCAGACAATAGAGGCACGAAGCTTGGTCAAATCCCCCTCTGCCAAACGTTCCTTTTGCTTGTATAAATATTGGGATACCCCCAATTCCAGAACGGCATCGCCCAGGAATTCCAACCGCTCATTATCCGAAATATTTTTATCCCGATGCTCATTCACATATGATGAATGTGTAAAAGCCTGCTTCAGCAGATTTTTGTCATTGAACACAATATCCAGCTTTTTTTCCAATTGTGAAAAACTCATGTCAGTTATCACCACTCAACATTAAGATTCGATGCATTTATACGGTGACATGACAGAAAGTCCCGCGTGGTGCGGGACTTTCCCAAAGCTATATGAAGTCAGGACTGGTTGCTGTTTATGTAATCGACAGCATCACCAACCGTATTGATTTTCTCAGCCTCTTCATCAGCGATTTCCATGTCAAATTCATCTTCAAGTTCCATAACGAGTTCAACCACATCAAGTGAATCAGCCTCAAGGTCGTCTTTGAAAGATGCTTCCATCGTTACCTGGGATTCTTCAACCTCAAGTTTATCAACAATAATTTCTTTTACTTTATCGAATACGTCTGCCACGATTCGTCACCCCCTTTCGATAGGTTGTATTACCAAAAATCGCTTTGAAAACCGATTTCGTTAAATCCCGACTTTGATAACTGACTTCGGTCTACATCACCATACCGCCGTCGATATGAATTGTCTGCCCAGTGATGTAATTCGCATCCTCTGACGCCAGGAAGCGGACAACCCGTGCCACATCTTCCGGTTCGCCAAGCCTCTCCAAAGGAATCAAGGACAGCATACCTTCTTTCTGCTCGTCAGTCAGTGTATCGGTCATGTCGGTTGCAATAAATCCAGGAGCAACCGCATTAACTAGAATATTCCTGGAAGCCAATTCTTTGGCGGTCGATTTTGTCAAACCAATTACACCTGCTTTAGCGGCCGTATAGTTGGCTTGTCCAGCATTGCCACTGACACCGACAACTGATGATACATTGATGATCCGACCGCTTTTTTGTTTCATCATCTGTCTTGAAACAGCTTTTATGCATTGGAAGACACCTTTCAAATTGGTATCAATTACCTGGTCAAATTCATCTTCCTTCATCCGCATTAATAAATTATCCCGGTTGATGCCGGCATTATTCACTAAAATATCCAGGCTGCCAAAATCACCGACAACTTCTTTTACCATGGTCTTCGCTTCTTTTTCATCTGCTACATTCGCCTGAATCTTAAACGATTGTACACCAAATTGCCTGACTTCTTCAACAACAGATTGTGCCTTGTCTTCACGCCCGGCGTAATTGACAGCGACATTGGCACCCTGCCTTGCCAGTTCAACAGCAATCGCTCGTCCGATGCCGCGTGAAGCACCGGTTACTAACGCATTTTTTCCTTCCAGCATCAGGATCCCCCCTTATACCATGTTAAAAACTTTTTTAGTGAATCCGGATCTTGTACAGCAAATGTTTTAGTTTTGCGATCGATTTTCCGCACAAGTCCGCTCAGTACTTTGCCTGTTCCAAGTTCGACGAAAGCATCAATACCTTCATCAAGCATATGCCGTATTGATTCTTCAAACCGGACTGGTGAATACAGCTGTCTGATTAACAACTCTTTGACGCTGTTCTTATCGGTTACAGGCTCAGCCGTCACATTGGCATAGACCGGGAATTCATTATGACTGAATGTTATTCGGTCAAGTTCTTTTGCATATTGCTCATTGGCCGGTTTCATCAGTCTGGAATGAAACGGCCCGCTCACATTCAGCGGAAGCACCCGTTTGGCGCCATTTTCCTTTAACAGACCTGCCGCGGCATCAATGCCTTCTTTTGATCCCGAAATCACAATCTGTCCCGGGCAGTTCAGATTGGCAATATCAACGACTTGATCATCATTTAACTGCTCCAATGTCTGTTCAATATCACCTTGAGACATACCCAGCACTGCTGCCATTGTGCCCTTGCCTTTTGGAAAAGCTTCTTCCATCAGCTTTCCTCTCGTTGCAACAAGCGGTAATGCTTCCTCAAAAGACATGGCACCGGCAGCTACCAGTGCACTGTATTCACCAAGACTGTGGCCGGCTGCCATTACCGGACGTACACTTTCCTTTTGTAACAGTTTTTGTACAGCAATGCCGGATAATAATAACGCTGGCTGAGCATTTTCTGTTTCGGTCAGCTCATTCTCAGGACCTTCAAACATCAGCTTGGTCAACTCTTTCTCCAAAAGCTGATCAGCCTGATGGAATAATGCCCGTACATCGGAATGTTCATTGTAAAGCGCTTTCCCCATACCAACCGCCTGCGAACCCTGGCCGGGAAATAAAAATGCGACACGTTTCATATTGAGTCCCCCTTGTTCCAATCAACGGATTCCACCGTTGTTTTAATCGTGTCGGTTACATTGTTATTTACCATATGTGCTGCCTGCTGGATAGCGTTGAAAACTGCACGGCTGTTTGATGATCCGTGTGCTTTAATCACTGGTGATGCCAGACCAAACAATCCTGCCCCACCATACTCCGAATAATCCAGCTTGCCCTGCAGTCTCTTTAGATCGGGCTTTACCATACCGGCTGCAAGCTTTGTTTTCATCGATGACATAAAGGTTTCTTTCAGCATGGAAAACATAGTCATCGCTGTTCCCTCAATCGTTTTCAGTGCAATATTCCCGCTGAATCCATCGGTGACAACAACGTCAGCAGCACCCGACAGGATATCACGTGCCTCAACGTTTCCGATAAAATTAACCGGCGTCTCCTTCAACTGGCTGAACGCCTTTTTCATCAGATCATTTCCTTTTCCTTCTTCTGTGCCGATATTCATGAGTCCGACAGTCGGATTTGGAATGGATCTAACTTTTTTCGTATAGATGGAGCCCATGATGGCATACTGAACAAGATTATGCGCTTTTGCATCAACATTCGCGCCAACATCAAGTAATAAAAACCCTTTCCCACCGATGGTTGGCAGCGTCGGGCTTAATGCCGGCCGGTCAATCCCGCGAATTCGTCCGACAACAAATAACCCTGCACTCATCAAAGCGCCGGTATTCCCTGCTGAAATACACGCATCAGCACGTTTTTCCTTCACTTCTTTAGCCATCAGGACCATTGATGAATTTTTTTTGCTCCTTACTGCTCTTACCGGTTCATCATTCGCCGTGATAACCTCATCTGTATGAATAATGTCAATCCGGTTTGAATCAGTGAGATACTGGTTGATTTTTTTCTCATCACCAATCAGCGTCATATCCAGGTTATCAATCTTGGATACGGCCTCTTCTGCACCCTTGACAATTGCTTCAGGTGCATGATCTCCTCCCATCGCATCAATTGCTATCTTCATTTCGAATGTCCCCTTTTGGATCGTCTGAACGATACATATGAAATAAGCCGGTAAACACTTTTTCATTGTCGACAAAGCTGTTTACCCGAACCACTGTCATTCCCTTATCATCCACATCTTCAACGAAAGCCTTAGCAACAACACGCTCCCCTGCTTTTACCTGCCTGGTGAACTTGATTTCTGATTTTGCTGTCAGCGCAAGCTCATCATTGATGACCGCGACTGCCAGGGAATTTGCCTGGGCAAACAAGTGATGCCCGCGTGCGATTTTATTCCGTGAAAAAACATGTTCTTTTTTAATTTCCAGTATCGAAATGGCACGTCTGTCGAGATCCAGATCGATTATTTCACCGATTACTTCATCCAAAGGAAGAGCTTTTACGGTCTCATTCCACTGGTATGCGGCGACAGATTTGATCCGTTCACGGAGTTCAGGGATGGAAAGTTCCATCCGGTCAAGTCTGATCGTCTGTATACTCACATCAAATTTTTCAGCTAATTTTTCATCGGTTATAAAAGGTGTCGCTTCAATCGTATCTTTTAATAACCGTTGTCGTTCTACTTTACTGATTTTCATTTGCAGCACCGTCCAATAGGAAAAACACGGTATTCGCCGAGTTATGACGGCAGCAACTTTGTTTTTCCTTTAATTAATCACATGTTAATCCTATGACTTGGTACTAATAGTAATATATAATACCACATCAGGATATGCAAGCTATTATAAATTACATCGGACATTAGATTAGTTTCTTTAAGTGCGTGTTCACAAGGAGGATATGCGCACGTCACAGGACGTGGGCGGTTTTAGCAGAAGGTCCCTAATCGACGTGTCACTTTTACCGGACTGTTTGAACAACCTCTTTAATCCAGTTTCTTATTTAAACCCGCATTTTCTTCCAAATACATTTGTATATGGCGGAAAGAGGGGTCATTTTCCAGCAGTCCATTCTCAATAATCTCCTCCGCATCCCGGCGTGCCGTCTCCAGCGCCCTGTAATCATGAACCATATCCGCGACTTTAAATTCCGGGAGGCCGCTCTGTTTCTTTCCGAAAAAGTCCCCGGGACCTCGGAGTTTCAAGTCCTGTTCGGATAACTCAAAACCATTGTTTGTATCGGTCATAATCCGCATCCGTTCTTTGCCTGTTTCGCCTTTTGGATCGGCAATCAGGATGCAATAGCTTTGCCTGTCACCTCGGCCAACACGGCCCCTGAGCTGATGCAATTGGGAAAGCCCGAAACGCTCGGCATCATAAATGACCATGATTGTGGCATTGGTAACATTGACACCGACTTCCACAACAGTCGTTGAAACAAGAACATCCACTTCCCCATCGGCAAACTGTTTCATCACCCTGTCTTTTTCATCGGTTGAAAGCCTGCCATGCATTAGTCCAATTTCTAATGAACCCTGATAAAATGTCTCAAGCTGATGGTATAAATCGACTGCATTCTGGATATCCAGCTTGTCTGACTCCTCAATCAGCGGACAAACGACATACGCCTGTTCACCCTGCTCAACGCGTTTTCCGATAAACTGCAAAACACGTTCGAATGTATTCTCTTTTGCCCAATATGTTTCAATTGCTTTTCGGCCCGATGGCATTTCATCAATCACCGACACATCCATATCACCGAACGCGGTTATCGCCAATGTTCGCGGTATTGGTGTCGCTGTCATGAATAATACATCCGGATTCAGACCTTTCTCCCGCAATGCGCGGCGCTGTTCAACCCCAAACCGGTGCTGTTCATCGACAATAACAAAACCGAGATCGTTGAAATACACGTCGTCTTGTATCAACGCGTGGGTTCCGACAACAATATCTGCTTCATGATTTTCAATCGCATTAAGGGTTTCTTGTCGTTTTTTTCCTTTGACAGATCCGGTCAATAATACTATTGAAGCCCTGTTCCCAAACGTTTCGTTTAATGACTGGAAATGCTGCTCAGCCAATATTTCGGTCGGTACCATCAAAGCGCCCTGTTTGCCAGCGGTAATCGATGCATAAAGACACACTTCTGCAACGGCCGTTTTGCCTGATCCGACATCCCCCTGCAGCAGCCGGCTCATCCTGTATGGCGATTTCATATCAGCCAAAATCTGGTTTAGTGCCTTTTGCTGTGCTTTTGTGAGGGAAAATGGGAAACTGCTGATAAATTCCCTGAGGCTTTGCGGTTCATAGTGCTGTGCATTTCCGCTGGTTGATTCACGTTTTAATTTCCTCAACAGCTGCATTTTGAGCTGAAACAATAAAAATTCCTCATATATGAACCGGCGCCTGGCATGTTTCAGATCAACTCTGTTTTTGGGAAAATGCATGGTGGAGACTGCAGCTGACCTATCCGGAAGTTTATAAGAATTAAGGTAGCGTTCCGGCAACAATTCCGTGATGTTATGCCGGTATGTTTTGATGGCATTCCTGACTACTTTTTTCATCTTATAATTGGTCACATCACCTTTTAATGAATACATGGGCTGAATGGACGCGTGTTCATTTGCCGGCCCTTTCTTATAATGGCTGACCGTTATTTGCAGCCGGTGTGCATCCCATTTGCCTGTCAACGTCACAGTATCACCGGGATTCAGCTGCTTTTTGGCAAATGAACGGTTGAACATAACTGCCTTTACCGCAACCCCTTCAACCTCCACATTAAAAGACAGCCTGGATTTTTTTCTTTCATAAAAATGAAGGGAAGGCTCATGGAGAATCCTTCCCTCAATGGCGACCTTATCTTCATGAATCAATTCACTCAGTGGTTTGATTTCAAATACATCATAGCGATAGGGGAAATAAAAAAGGAGATCTTCCACGTTATGAATGCCCATTTCCCCCAGATCGGCCGCCATTTTTTCGCCGATGCCTTTAATGGCGGTTATTGGATCATTTAGCATGTTCGATCACTCTTTCTCAAACTGACATTCCAAATATTTTCTCTTTTAACAGGCGTCCTGTTGGTGTATCAGCAAGACCGCCCTCGCCTGTTTCCCGCAGGCTTGACGGCATTTGTTTTCCGATACGGTACATGGCACCGATCACTTCATCACACGGAATCGTGCTTGTAACACCAGCCAGTGCCATGTCGGCTGACACAATGGCAAGTGTCGATCCCCCAGCATTCCGTTTGACACATGGCACTTCGACAAGGCCGGCAACCGGATCACAAACAAGTCCAAGCATATTTTTCAGGGTCATGGCGAATGCTTCAGCCGATTGCTGTGGGCTCCCCCCTGCCATTTCGACGATGGCCGCCGATGCCATAGCGCCGGCTGATCCGACTTCAGCCTGACATCCGCCGGCAGCTCCCGAAATGAATGAATTATTGGCGACAACAAACCCGAATGCGCCGGCTGTGAATAAGTAGCGTACCATCTGTTCGCGGGTAGGATTCAACTGGTTTTTAACAGCAAATAATGTTCCCGGCACACAGCCTGCACTGCCTGCTGTCGGTGTTGCACAGATAGTCCCCATAGCAGCGTTCACTTCATTCGTGCCCATTGCTTTGCTGACAGCATCCATGACGAGATTACCGGACAATGGTGTATGTTCTTTCATATATTGCTGGACTTTTACCGCATCCCCCCCGGTCAGTCCTGTAACAGATTCAACGCCTTTCAGACTGTCCTCTACAGCCTTTTCCATCACATCAAGATTTCTTTCCATTTCAGAAAATACCGCTTCCCGTGATTTTTCTTTTATATCCATCTCTTGACGGATCATAACTTCCGAGATTAATATATTTTCCTTTTCAGCTGTTTCCACTAATTCAGCAACTGTACGAAACATGGCATTGACTCCCCCTTCTGAAGTAGGCATTCTTTTTTAAAAAATTTGATTGCTTAACATTCTGGACGAACGCACGAATTTTTCAGTCTTTCGCGCGATTTGGTAAGGGTGTTGCGCGAATTTATATAGGCGTCGCGCGATTTTATTAAGTTGTCGCGCGAAATTTTTGTTTACTGCGCGAATTTCAGTTTCCGTCGCGCGAATTTTTTAATCCTGGCCGATGTCGATTCTCTAACCGACGATTTTGGCAATCTGCTCAATATGGTATGCATTTTCCATCTCTCTCAAAACACTGTCATCCACGTTCTGGTCAACTTCAATGACCATTAATGCTTCCTTGCCGACATCCTTGCGATTGACTTCCATATGACCGATATTGATTTCATGTTTTGCTAAAATTTCCGTAACAGATGCAATCGCCCCGAACCGGTCATTATGCATGATTAAAATGGCTGGATGATTGCCGGACAGACGCAATTCAAATCCATTCAATTCTGTGATTTCAATTTTCCCGCCACCAATCGAAATACCGACCAGTTCAATCTGCTCGGTATCATCACCGATAATCAGTCGTGCCGTGTTGGGATGGTCGACACCGGCACTGTCTTCAATAAATTCAATGCTGAGTCCACGTTCTTCAGCAATCTTTAGTGCCTGATTCATCCTGGGGTCGTCTGTTTCAAATCCTAATAACCCGCCTGCCAATGCAAAATCCGTACCGTGACCCTTATATGTTTTGGCAAATGATTCATACAAATGGATCTTGGCCCATTTCGGTTCTTTTCCCAATAAATTCCGTGCTGCCTTTCCGATTCGTGCTGCTCCTGCAGTATGTGAACTTGATGGACCGATCATGACCGGTCCGATAATATCGAATACTGAATTGTATTTCACAATGGAACACCGCCTGTCACCGTATAATTTTTCTCTCTTTGCTAATTATAACAAAAAGCTTTATAATAATCACTTGTGGATTGTACATTCAAATCATGTATGATCGGGCGGGAGAGGGATCGTAACATAACGGTGAAAAACACATGTCTGTTCAAGACAGCATGAGATTGCAAAATAACAAGGGTACATGGCTTACCGAAATGACTGCAGGGTTAATTGGCTATCTGACGACGCTTTATATTGTTGCGGTAAACGGATCAATACTAAGTGAAGCCGGTATATCGCTGGAAATCGGCATGACAGCTACCATCCTTGCCAGTTTTACCGGCAGCATCCTTATGGGATTATACGCCAGACTGCCATTGATTCTGATTCCTGGAATGGGAATTAACGCGTTGTTTGCTTACTCCATTGTCGGAAGCACAGGGCTTTCATTTCAGGAAGGCCTGGCAGTTGTCCTCGTTGCCTCTGTCCTGTTTATTATCACGGCATTCACCAAACTTGGAAGTGTACTAAAAGAGGCCATCCCCGAGTCACTGAAACATGCCATAACTGTCGGACTGGGCTTTTTCCTGATTCTGATTGGTCTGGAAAAAAGCGGTCTGGTTGTAAGTGGTAAAGAGACGATTATTGCGATCGGGGACTTTACATCGCCGGAATTTATCGTCAGCTTGCTGACATTGTTTATTGCGATATTTTTATTTATGAAAAATATCCAGGCCAATTTCCTGATTACAATGATTGTTGGGAGTATTTTGGCTTACTTGTTTGAGGTGCTTGACACAACAAAACGTTCGTTTGAAATCAATATGAATGATATGTTGTTCATGCCTTCATTTTCAGCTGCAGGTGACATCGAATTTTGGCTGGCTGTGTTTCCGCTGACCATTATTCTTATTTTCGAAAATATGGGCTTGCTTCACGGCCAGCTCCATATGCTAAAACGTCACAACCAATACAATAAGGCGTACCGGACGACAGCTTTTTCAGCATTCATGTGTGCTTTTTTCGGAACATCACCTACTGTTTCAGCGGCGGAAAATGCAGCTGTCATTACTTCGACCGGCAAAACGGGAAAAGCTGCGGTAACGGCGGGGTTATTATTTTTGGCAACGTTATTGGTTATACCATGGATTTCCATGATTCCGAATGCTGCTATCAGCCCAATTTTAATCATTGTTGGCGTCCTGATGGCACAAAATCTTCGGAATATCCCTTTGGATGACCTGTCAGAAGCGCTCCCTGCCTTCCTGATTGTTGCAATGATTCCGTTCACCTACAGCATTGCTGACGGTATGGCATTCGGGTTTATCGCGTATCCGGTTGTGAAAGCAGCTATGTCCAAACGGAAGGATTTATCGGCCATACTGCTGATTATTTCCGGTTTATTCCTATTTTATTTTGTCATGAAAATAATCGGGATTTAAAAATGCCTCCCTTATCGTGAGGGAGGCATTCATTATATTGTTATTCCACTGAAAATATAAACGCATAAATTGGCTGATTGCCTTTATGAACTTCTATTTCAATATCTTCATATGTTTCCTCAACATATTGCTCAATCGCTTTTACATCCTCGTCACTGGCATCTTCACCCTGCAGGATCGTCAGGATTTCATCATCGTCCGTAATCATTTCAGCGAGCAATGATTTAACCGTTTCGATTTTATCCTGATTGGAAGCTTTGATCGATCCATCGGCCAGCCCCATAAAATGATCTTTCTCAATCGTCATGCCTTCGATTTTGGTATCTCGGATTGCATATGTAATTTGCCCTGTTTTAACTTCCTTGCCCGCAGCTTCCATCAATTTTTGGTTTTCATCAATACCCGCTTCGGGATGGAATGCCAAGAGTGCACTGATACCTTGTGGAATTGTCTTGGTCGGAACAACCACCGTGTTAACCTCAGCCAATTCTGCAGCTTGCTCAGCTGCCATGACAACGTTTTTGTTATTCGGCAAAATCAGCACATTGTTTGCGTTCGCTTCCTGAATTGCACTGGCTATATCCTGTGTGCTCGGGTTCATCGTCTGACCGCCTTCAATCACAACGGTTGCCCCGAGACTTTCAAACAGCTCTTTTATTCCGGAGCCCATTACGGCAGTGACAATGGCATATTCTGCTTTTTCCTGTGCCGCTGTTTTCCTGTGTTCCCCGACAATGGCTGTATGCTGATCACGCATGTTTTCAATCTTCATGTTTGTCAGTGATCCAAACCGCTGTCCAAGTGTCATCACTTCACCCGGATATTCAGCATGGACATGAACTTTGACCAGATCATCGTCCGAAACAACCAAAAGCGAGTCACCATGTTCTGACAGTTCTTTGCGGAAAGTTTCCTCGTCAAATGGATGTTTCTTAAGCTTGTCCGGTTCAAATCTGACCATGAATTCCGTACAATAGCCATACTCAATCTCTGAGGTATCCATGAAATCCTGGGCGATTTTGTGATGCTCAGCATTGACCATTTCTTCCATTTCAATGTCATCCGCATCCGCTTCAGGCACTTCTTCACCTTTCAGTGCCGCCAGAAAGCCTTCATAAATCGTTACAAGACCCTGGCCGCCTGAATCAACCACGCCTACTTCCTTCAATACAGGCAGAAGATCCGGTGTACGTTTGAGGGACGCTTTCGCTTCCTTTACGACCTCCTCCATTAAAGCGGTTACATCTTTTTTGGTTTCCGCTGCATCGACTGCTGTTTCAGCGGCATCTTTAGCGACTGTCAAAATCGTGCCTTCAACAGGTTTCATAACCGCTTTATAAGCTGTATTAACGCCGCTGTCAAAGGCATTGGCGAATTCTTTGACTGACAGTGTTTGCTTTTGTTCTATTCCTTTGGAAAACCCGCGAAAAAGCTGGGATAAAATAACGCCGGAATTCCCGCGCGCTCCCATGAGCAATCCTTTTGAAAAAGCATTGGCAACCTCTGAGATATTATCACTGTTCAATTTTTTGACTTCATCTGCTCCGGACGTGATCGATAAATTCATGTTCGTGCCGGTATCACCATCCGGAACAGGGAAAACATTTAATGTATCTATTTTTTCGGCATTGTTTTTCAAATGGCGCGCACCTGAGAGTACCATTTGTGTAAACATCGTGCCATTTAATGTTTCTGATGTCACAATACTTTCCTCCCTCATAGCAACAATCGCAAAAGCGGTTAATCCGGATGCACGGTTAATCTTTAGCCACCCGGACACCCTGAATATAAATATTCACCGAATCAATCTCCAGACCTAATGACTTGCTTAACGTATACTTCACCTGTGATTGAACATTATGCGCAACTTCGGAAATTTTTGTACCATAACTGACAATAATATACATATCAATATAAAGGTGGTCTTCTTCCTGTCTGACAATAACACCTTTTGAAAAGTTCTCTTTTCTTAAAATTTCAGCAAGACCGTCCCTGATTTGGCTTTTCGATGCCATCCCGACAATGCCATAGCATTCAACGGCTGCACCACCGGCAATTGTGGATATCACTTCATTCGTGATGGTTACCTGACCATCGTTTGTATTCAGTTCTATGGACATCATGATCCTCCTTTGACACCACGATCATTATTGGAGTCTGTTCAAAAAGTCCAGTTAATCCTCCTTTTTGAACACGTATTATAAGGATATTTTACTATAAGCGTACGTTGATTAAAAGGATTTTATGAACGATTGCCTCTTATAACAATGGACGATTACTGCCTTTCTGTCAAGCAGTTTTTCTTTATATTCCCCGCCGGCAATTGCATTGGCTGATCAATTATGATAAATTGGATGAGTGATAATAGGACACAGTATTGACAGGAGGGATTACAATGTCCAGAAAATGTACCGTGACCGGACGTCAAACCCGCAGCGGAAATAATCGTTCCCACGCTATGAATGCAAATAAACGCAACTGGAAAGCTAATGTGCAAAAAGTTCGTATTATGGTAGACGGGAAACCAAAACGCGTTTATGTATCTGCCCGTGCCTTAAAATCAGGCAAAGTGCAGCGCGTTTAAATAGCATGACGAAAGCATCCATATACAGGATGCTTTTTTATTTGCTGTTTTCAAAAGTTATGTTTCATCATATAAAACCACACTTTTTGACATACATGAAGTTGCGAGCCAAAAAATAAGCTTCTGCCAATTAATGACAAAAGCAAAAAACACGTTTACTTATCTTTTTTGAAAACACCTGCAATAATCCTGACAAATCCGCCGATAAACCTCGGGAGTTTAATCGTATAAAATTTCATGAGATCTCCGCCTCCTCTGTTTCCAAACAAAGCTTTCAAACAATTTGTAACTAGACATCACGACTCTTTATTACTAATAGTATGCCTTCTTCGTACGAAAAAGTACCAAAATCTGAAATAAGCTTGTTTGAAATACAGCGTGTTGAACCCCAGGATATCGTTTCGTTAATAAGGGGATAATAAAATCCTTCCAATGTCAGTCCCTTTACATCACGTGAATATGGGATAAAAGAGATGTTCGGATACTTTTTATCGTGGTTGATTTTATGTGTACCGGGTTCTGATATGGCGAGTTCATTTTGAGCATCCACAACGCGTCCTTGAATATTGCGGGTCATGATTGAATAAAGCAGCTGAATATTGATTAATTCATGGTCAAGACGGCCGCCGGTCACACCAAATAAATAGATTTTTTCCGCATGCAATGCATATGCCTTATCCAGCGCAATTTCCAGGTCAGTCTGATCTTTTTCAGAAGGATGCTGTTCAAATACATTTGCCTGTTTCCTTACTGACTCTTTGTCCGTTTCAGCCATCGAATCAAAATCACCCACGGCATAGTCCGGTGTTATGCAATGATCCATTAATGTCAGGGATCCCCTATCAGCACCGATCCAAATATCAATCTCAGCTTTGTACCGGGTGAGATCGGGAACCAATTCCTGCGGGCCATTTCCCATAACGGCAATATTTGACACAGTATTATTCCGCCTTTCCCGATGCCTGGATAATTTCCCGGATTGCTTGCTGACGGTCATTCTGTTTAAAAACGGCGCTTCCGGCAACAAGTACATCTGCCCCGGCATCCGTACATAATTTTGCCGTATCTCGATTGACACCGCCGTCAACTTCAATTTCAAAGTTTAATTGACGTTTTTCCCGCCATATGGCTATCTGTTTAATTTTTTGCACAACTTCAGGGATAAATGATTGACCGCCAAACCCCGGATTAACAGTCATCAGCAGCACAAGATCAACATCTTGTAAAATATCCCGGATCATTTCAGCTGGTGTTGCCGGGTTAATGACCACGCCGGCTTTCGCGCCATGATTTTTAATCAACTGAACGGTCCGGTGCAGATGCGGGCATGCTTCCTGATGAACCGTGATGATAGATGCACCTGCCTCGGCAAAGACTGGAATGTATTGATCAGGGTTTTCAATCATCAAGTGCACATCCAATGGCAATTCAGTATGCGGCTTGATAGATTCAACAATAAGTGGACCGATTGTGATATTCGGCACAAAATGCCCATCCATCACATCAACGTGAATATAATCCGCACCGCCTTTGTCAACATCCTGAATTTCTTTTCCAAGCTGTGAAAAATCAGCTGATAAAATGGAAGGTGCTATTTTTGTCATATTAATACCTCGGCTTTCGTGAGTTGATTTCGTCCAAAAAACGAAGATAATGATGATAACGGATTTCAGCCATTTGGCCATCCGCTACCGCCTGTTTCACCGCGCAGTTTGGCTCTTTGTTATGAAGACAACCGCGAAACTTGCAATCCGCCTGGCGCTCAGCGATCTCCGGAAAGCAATCACCTAATTCTTTCGTAGTTATGTCACTGAAATCAAGTGTGCTGAATCCTGGCGTATCGGCAACAAGTCCACCACCGGCTTCAAGCAATTCAACATGTCTGGTAGTATGTTTTCCTCTTCCCAAACTCTGGGATATGTCGTCCGTTTTCAGCTCAAGCGAAGGATTGACAGCATTTAATAACGACGATTTTCCGACACCGGACTGTCCAGCAATGACTGAGACCTGATTTGTGAAATAACGTCTTAAATGATCGGGGTTATCCAATTCTATGGATGACACGAGTTCAATTGGATATCCGATTTCTTCATATAATGTTTGATACTTGGCGATCGTTTCCAGCTCTGGCTCAGCCAGCAGATCCTTCTTTGTAATGAAGATAAGCGGTTTTATTTCCTTCGATTCAATCAGGACCAGGAATCGGTCCAATAAGAGCGGATTAAAATCAGGCATCGCGGCGGAACTCACAATGATAGCCTGGTCAACATTTGCCACAGGGGGCCGAACAAGCTCATTCCGCCTCGGTTTGATGGCGTGAATATACCCTTCTTCCGGATGATCTCCCTCAAACTCTACAAAATCACCGACAAGCGGCGTGATGTTCTGCTTGCGGAAAACACCTCTTCCTCTGCATTGAAATATGTTTTCGCTGGACTTAACGTAGTAAAATCCGCTAACTGCTTTCATGACTCTGCCTTCAGCCATTCATTCACCTTCCGCTTCTTCATATGGAATAGATTTATCAATCACGACCTCATCATCACGAATAACACGGTAATTGGCAACACTGTCCGGTGCTATCGTCAGCGTGATAGTGAACTGCCGGTCCTCCGTTATGGTATATTCATTATAAACCTCTGAAATCGAACGGTTGTTATCACCAATATAGATTTTTACAGTCTGTTCAACAGGGCCATCTCCGTTTTCTCCATCCTGACTCGGATTATGGGAGATCGTGAATGTCTCTTCATGGTTTAGTGGTGGTTTTTCTTCAGGACCTGCAGAAATATAAACATTAACGGTATCACCGGCCCCCAGTTCGGTACCAGCTTCAGGTTCTTGACGAATTACCTCACCTTCAGGGGTGCTGTCAGAGTTTTCTTCCTTGATGGAAGCATTCAAGCCCTGTTCTTCAAGCGAATTGACAGCATCCTCTTCGCTCATTCCTCTCAGGTTACGCAATGTAATTGGTTCCGGACCAATACTGACATCAAATATGACCTCTGCTTCATCAGGTATCACTTCAGTGCCTGGAGCAGGGTAAACATGGTTCATAATGTCGCCTGAATTGTATTCATTGGAATATCCCTCATTAGCGGTGATATTTTCAAATCCTTTATTTTCAAGAATACGTTTGACCTGGTCAAAATTTTGACCGACATAATCATCAAATGCTACGGTTTCTTTCCCCTGACTGACAACCAATGTAACAGTATCGTCTTCCTCAATGGTACTCCCGGCTTCCGGTTCCGTACGTATAACAGTATCCGCTTCGAACTCAGCTGAATACATTTCATCACGCTCAGTATCCAGATTCAGTTCATTTAAATCAGCCAAAGCCTCTTCATAAGCCATACCGCTCACATCAGGGATCTCAACCTCTTTTGGCTGGAGCAGCCCTGGTATGAAAAATAGTGTCACAATCGCGGCAGTCAACAGTATCAGCAGAATACCGGATATAATCAGCCATTTTTTCTTTCTCTGCTTTTTCCCTTTTTTCTTCTTTTTCTTCTTTTTACCTTTTTTTACATCATTAACTTTATTATCCTCATCCGCAAACGATTTTGTGTTCTCGTCCGGATGATTGACGATGGTATCGCCATTCGGATCTTCCTCAATCTGGTTATCAGTTATGATTGGAATAGCTTTCGTTTCTTCACCTTCTTCTGCCGGCGGTACAAACCTTTCCTCATCAATTCTGTCCAAATCAAGTGCTGTTTCAAGCCCATCTTCCATATCATATACCGATTCATAACGATGGAAGGGGTCTTTAGCCGTAGCCTGGAGCACAATGTTTTCTACACTTTGCGGTATATCCGGATTATACTGCTTGACAGATGGTGTATCATGCTGCAAGTGTTTTAAAGCAATTGATACTGGTGACTGGCCCGAAAAAGGGAGTCTGCCAGTCAGCAATTCAAATAAAACAATACCCAAAGAATAAATGTCCGATTTTTTTGTTGCTGTACCGCCACGGGCCTGTTCCGGCGATAAATAGTGCACAGAACCAAGGATGGAGTTGGTTTGTGTCAAAGCGGTTGAACTTAACGCCATGGCAATCCCAAAATCCGTTACTTTTGCCTGACCATATGTATCAATCAAAATATTTTGCGGTTTAATATCGCGATGAATAATATCGTTGGCATGAGCGTGTGCAATTGCTGACGAAATTTGTTTCATAATGTCCAGTGCTTCCTGGACATCAAGCGGGGCATAGCGTTGTATGTATTCCTTGAGTGTCATCCCGTCAACATATTCCATTGCCATGAATAAAATCCGGTCTTCTTCCCCTACATCATAGATGCTGACGATATTCGGATGCGACAAACTTGCTGCTGATTGTGCTTCACGGTCGAACCGGGCTATGAATTCCTCATCATCTGCATAATCAAGGCGCAATACTTTAATGGCTACGTCACGGTCCAGTATCGTGTCTTTTGCCAGATAAACGTCAGCCATACCGCCGCCGCCTATCGATCTTTTTATCCGGTAACGTTCATTCAGCAGATGCCCGTCCAGCATTATGCCTCACCCTCTTCCCTGGCTGTATCATGATGTACAATGATAAGGGATATGTTATCCTCACCGCCGCGGTCGTTGGCAAGTTCAATCATGTCACTGCAGATTGTTTCAATATCCTGATCTTTTTTTAAGAATGATGAAAGTTCATCGTCAGCCAGTTTATTGGTCAGGCCGTCAGAACATAACAAAAGCTTGCTGTCTATTTCCCATTTAATTGTTTGTGTGTCTGCAGCTATTTCATCATCAGTGCCAAGTGCCTTTAACAAAACATTTTTCCGAGGATGATGTTCAGCATCATCTTTACTGATCTGACCAGATCGGACAAGTTCATTAACCAATGAGTGATCCTCGGTTATTTGTGTGAACCCATCCATATCCAATTTATAACACCGGCTGTCACCAACATGAGATACAGCCACAAAGTCAGCTGTGCATACAGTTGCCACCACGGTAGTTCCCATACCTGCACACGCTTCATTTTCACGGGCATGATCCAAAAGCTCTTGGTTTGTTTCCTGAAGGATGTCACTTAACCATGCCTCAGTTTCTTCGGATGAATCAAAACAATCAGTCTGCTCCCATCTATCCCCGACAAAGGAAATTGTCATCTGGCTGGCGACATCTCCTGCCTGATGACCGCCCATCCCGTCGGCAACGATTGCCAGCAACTGGCCGGTTCGGTTAAAAAAGACACCGCCGGAATCTTCATTATGGGTTCTGACTTGTCCCTGATCTGTCTGAAAATGTGCTTTCACTTTTTCACCTCTCAACAGCAAACGGTCGATTTTAACCTTTACGCTGGATCATTTTCGTTTTAGCCTTGTCAGAAAAAATCCGTCCGTCGAAAATGTTTGCGGAAATAATTGTAAACCTGTTTTAGAAATCCCTGGTGATTGTCGGATCATGACTGGCAATTGTTCAAAAAAAGTGGTGTCCACAGTGAAATCCGGATTTTGCGCCAAAAAAGTTTCTGTCACGTTCTCATTTTCTGATTTATTGACCGTACATGTACTGTATATCAACAGTCCACCTTTTTTCAATAATGGTGCTACATGTTCCAGTATATCTGTCTGAATCCGGACAAGCCGCTTAATATCGTCTTCCTGCTTATGATACTTGATATCCGGTTTGCCGCGTATCACACCAAAGCCTGTACACGGTACATCAACCAGAATACGATCAAAACTTTCCTTTTCGTGTATATCCTGTAATTTACGGGCATCTCCCGCTTTGGCATCGATGATGGTTAAATCAAGTGAAGCTGCTTTTTTTTGGATTTGCTTTGCTTTTTTGGCATGAAGGTCATATGCGACAATGGACCCTTCATTTTGCATTTTTTCGGCAGTATGTGTTACTTTTCCCCCTGGTGCACTGCAGGCATCCAGAACAGTCATGCCAGGTTCGGCATCAAGCATTTCTGTTACCAGCATCGAACTTTGATCCTGGATGGTGATATAACCTTCCTCGAAAAGTCTTGTCCGCAAAATATTGCCCTTGTCAACAATTATGCCTTGACTGGAAAATTCAGATTGTCTTGTTTCAAACCCCAATTTATGAAGCTCATCCATGACTGCCTTTCGAGTGATCTTGATCGGCTGCACACGGATTGATAATGGTTTTCTTTCCAGATTGGCATGACACATCGCACACGTTTCATCATAACCGTACATATCTATCCAGCGTTTGACAAGCCATACGGGATGACTGGTTTCAATTGCGAGCCGTTCCGCTTTATTACTGATGTCTGATGTATTCGGGACACCTTTGCGCTGCACGCTTCTGAGCACGCCGTTAACAAACGACGCAATGCCTTTATGTCCGCGATCCTTGGCAATCTCAACCGCACCGTGAATAATGGCATGATCAGGAATCTTGTCGAGAAAATGCATCTGATAGACGGACATTCGCAGTAACATGCGTACCCAAGGCTTTATTTTTTTCTTTGTATTTACAAATTCTTCCAAAAAATAGTCCAGTGTCAATTTGCGCTGAATCGTTCCGTAAACAATCTCCGTCAGTAATGCCTCATCTTTTGGCGGTATGTTTTTAGAGTTGATTTCATGATCAATCAGCAAGTGACTGAAACCGCTATCCTGCTCAATACGGACAAGCAAATCAACAATGGCTTCCCGGACCTGAAAATTCTTCATCTAATCACCCATTACAATACCTGTTTTAATCCGGTCAGGAGACCCCTGCAAATATTGCTTGACCGTCATCCGCTTTTTCCCTGCAGGCTGAATCTCCGTTATCCGGATGCCTTTTTGGTTGCCGCATACAACAATAAAGGCTTCATCACCGATGATTTCAGCAATTTCACCAGGTGTCCCCCCATAGTGGCCATCATCCATTTCGCCCCACCAAATTTTCATGACCTTGCCATTATACGTCGTGTACGCGACCGGCCAAGGATGCAAACCTCTAATATGATTATAAATGACATCATGACGCTTGCGCCAATCGATTCTTTCCTGTTCACGTTTGATGTTATAAGCAAATGTTGCGCGACTTTCATCCTGACTCACAGGTGTTACGTTCCCGGCAAATAGTTTAGGCAATGTGTCACTCAAGAGACGTGCTCCGGTTTCGGACAGTTTATCATGCAATGAGCCGACATGGTCATTGTTGGCAATCGGTACTTCCTGCTGCGCGATCATATCACCGGCATCCAGTTTCTCGGCCATATACATGATGGTTATACCTGTTTTTTGTTTTCCCTGTAAAATCGCATGATGGATCGGGGCACCGCCTCTAAGTTCCGGCAATAGTGATGCATGGACATTAATACAGCCGAATTCAGGAATTTCAAGCAGTTCTTTCGGCAAAATTTGGCCATAGGCTGCTGTTACGATGATGTCAGGCTCATACGCGAGAATTTTTTGATATTCATCTTTCAGTTTTTCCGGCTGGAGTACCGGAATATCATATTTTTCGGCCACTTTTTTAACAGGAGGCGGTGTCATGATTTTTTTTCTGCCTTTGGGGCGGTCCGGCTGTGTTACGACCAATACAAGCTCATACGCTGTCTGTATAAGTGTTTCCAGGATTGGTACGGAAAAATCCGGTGTCCCCATAAAAACGAGTCGTTTCATTGGTTGGTACTCCTTTCCGCTGCGATCTTTATCACATTAACTGGTATGGCTGCATATCGACTGTAATTTGCAAATCATCTTTGCGTATCTGATCGTCAAATTGCTGAATAATTTTACGTATTAACGTCCTTAGTCTGGGTTCTTGTTTGTATTTTACCATGCATTGGTAACGATATCTATCCTTCACCCGGGTTATCGGTGATGGTGTCGGTCCCAGAATGACCGTATCCCGCCGCACATGTTTCCATAAGCTTTTCGCGATTTTTTGAGTTGATTGAACGGCCGTAACATGGTTCTGATGGGATACCGTTATCAACGCTAAAAAGACATATGGGGGATATTGAAATTTTTTGCGCATCTGCATTTCCTGCCTATAAAACTGTGGATAGTTATAATGGCTTGCCAGTTCAATACTGTAATGTTCCGGTGTATACGTCTGGATGATCACTTCACCGGGCAAATCGTGTCTTCCTGCCCGCCCGCTGACCTGTGTCAGGAGCTGAAACGTTTTTTCGGATGAGCGAAAATCCGGGAGATTCAGCATGGAGTCAGCAGTCAGCACGCCGACAAGCGTCACATTCTCAAAATCAAGCCCTTTGGCAATCATTTGCGTCCCCAGCAGGATATCTGCTTCCTTATTGGCAAATTGGCCCAGCAGTTTTTCATGTGCACCTTTTCGGCGTGTTGTATCCACATCCATCCTTAGTACCCTTGCTTGTGGCATCAACTGGGTCAATGCTTCTTCTATACGCTGTGTTCCCGTTCCGAAAAATCGGATTAAATGGCTGCCACACGACGGACAGATCATTGGCATGGGCTCTTCATAAGAACAGTAATGACATTTTAATCGATTGTGATGTTTGTGGTAAGTCAATGCGATATCACAATGCGGGCATTCATTCACATGACCACATTCCCGGCACATGACAAAGGTTGAATATCCTCGCCGGTTCAACAGCAGAACAACCTGCTCACCACGGTCAATTCGTGCTTCCATATTTTCTTTTAGGCTGCGTGAAAACATGGAACGGTTGCCGGCATGCAGTTCATCCCGCATATCAACAATCGTGACCTCAGGCATTGCTTGGTCATTGGTTCGTTCAGTCAAGGTTGCCAGCTTATAGACACCTTTTTGTGCCCTGGCATAGGATTCCAATGTCGGTGTCGCACTGCCGAGGATAACCGGGCACCCGTGATACTCAGCGCGATGAATGGCAACATCGCGTGCATGATAGCGCGGCTGATCTTCCTGTTTATAGCTGTTTTCATGCTCTTCATCAATTATGATAATCCCAAGATTTTCAAATGGGGCAAAGACAGCCGACCTGGCCCCTACCACCACTTGTACTTCTTTACGATGAACACGCCGCCATTCATCATACTTTTCGCCGTGGGATAGTGCGCTATGCAGGACGGCCACGTTTGATCCAAATCTCCCTTTGAACCTTTTGACCATTTGCGGTGTCAGCGAAATTTCCGGAACGAGTACGATCGCCTCTTCACCTTTATCAATCACATCCTGGATCGCCTGCAGGTAGATTTCTGTCTTTCCACTCCCTGTTACACCGTGCAGGAGAAACACATCATGCCGCTCTTCCCTGATATGCTGCTTTACCGGTTCAATGGCTTTCTTTTGCTGTTCTGTCAGCTCCAAAGCGGTTGTCCGTTCAAATTTATTATCATCATAGGGATTTCTGTACACTTCTTTTTTAAACGTCGTTAGCAAACCTTTCTGATGCAATGCGTTTATAACCGATCGTGTGGTTCCAAATTTATTTAGGATACGATTTAGCTCAATTTCTTCAGGATGATCGATAAAAAAAGCAAGTATTTCCTGTTGTTTTTTGGCTTTGTTGGACATATCGCCTAATGCCTCTTCCAGCAGATGGATCTCACGTGCCGGTTTCAGGAAAGTGACATGCTTTTTCGTCACTCTTGATTTGACCAGGTAATGAACAGCAATCTCACCGGCCTGAATCGCTTTTTGCACCTGGTGATAACTGATCTGGGCATTCTCCAGTTCCTCATAAGAAACAAAATCCCTTCCGGCAAAGAGAGCTTCAAGCTCTCGAGGCAGCGAATCGCTTGTCAGTCGTTCCAGCTCTTTTTTATAGTTTGCTTTCAACACTTGTGGCAGCATGGCCTGAAAAGCCGTAATGTATAGACTTAATGTCTCTTCCGCCAGCCATTTGCCCAAATCAAGCAATTCAGCAGTTAGAATGGGTGTTAAATCAAGTATGTCGATTAATTCTTTTAACTGATCAAAAGAAGATTCACTCACCCTGTCGACAACATACCCCATTATTTTCCTGGGACCGAATGGAACAATCACGCGCATCCCCGGCTGCAGAATCTCCTGAAACCGTTCGGGTATCTGATAATCAAATGTCTGGTTTATGGAACTTGCTGGAACATCGACGATTACTTTTGCGATATTCACTTTGCTTCATCCTTCATATCACGGGCTATCAATTTCAGTATTTCCTCAGCGATCTCCCGTTTTGACCTTAGTGTAATGGTTTCCTTTTTCTCTGCTTTGTTCACATAAGTGACCACATTGGTATCACTGCCAAAACCGGCGCCTTCAGCTGCAACGTTATTAATGATGACTGCATCAAGATTTTTTTTCTGTAATTTGCTGATGCCGTATTCAACCGGATTGGTTGTTTCAGCCGCAAACCCCGCCAAAAATTGGTGTGCTTTCCGTTCGCCAAGTGACGCCAGGATGTCTTGAGTACGCTCCATTTCAACATACCAGTCACCAGGCTGTTTTTTCATTTTTTCATCGTAAATTTGTTTTGGCCGATAGTCAGCAACTGCAGCAGCTTTAATGACAATATCACTCGTTTCAAAATGTCCGTGCATCTCCTGGTACATTTCTTCGGCTGTCACGACATCGATGCGTTTTATGTTTTTGTTTCCGGTTTCCAGACTGACCGGTCCGGCAACCAGTGTAACGTCTGCACCTGAATTTGCTGCCGCTTCAGCCAATGCAAACCCCATCTTGCCGGATGAACGGTTCGTAAACAATCGGACTGGATCCACTTTTTCCTGTGTTGGACCCGCGGAAATGAGAACTTTTTTTCCAGAAAACAATGCCTGTCCTGCCTGATGCTGTGAAACGGCTGAAATTATACTTTCCGGCTCTTCCAGCCTCCCCTTGCCGACATATCCGCAGGCAAGGTACCCTGCGCCTGGTTCGATAAAATGATAGCCCCAGGATTCAAGCTGTTTCATATTGTTTATAACAGCTGGATGCGCATACATATGTACATTCATCGCCGGCGCAATATAGACGCTTGACTGTGTGGCGAGCAGTACCGTTGAAAGCATATCATCAGCGATCCCATTTGCCAATTTGCCGATAATATTGGCTGTAGCCGGGGCAATCAGCGTCATATCAGCCCAATCAGCCAGATCAATATGGGCAATTTCTGCAGGGTCTTTTTCATCAAACGTATCAATGTGAACCGGATTTCTCGATAAAGCCTGAAATGTCAGCGGGGAAACAAATTTTGCCGCATTTTCGGTCATAATCACTTTCACATTAGCACCTTGCTGGGTTAATTTACTCGTTAATGCACACGCTTTGTATGCGGCGATACCACCTGAAACACCTAGAAGTACATTTTTGTTCTGGATCATCATACATCCCCTCGTTCCCTAAAATGTCGTTGCGGTCAAAAGTCTGCCTTAAAGTGTATAACCACTAAAACTTAGACCCCCGCAAACTAAAGGGAGAAAGCGAGGGTCATCAGGATTACTTGCTATCTTCTTTTACAAACAGTTTATCCGCCATAATTTCCTCAAGTGCCTGCCCGACGTACTTATTCGATTGGGGCTCATCAACAAGGACTTTATCTGTTGCCCGGATTTGACGTGCCCGTTTGGCAGCAATTGTAACGAGTGTATACTTGGAATTTATTTTTGTCTGCAAATCATCAATGGACGGTTCCAGCATCATATTACTCATCCTCCAATAACTGTTTATATTGTTTTGCAATTCGCTCACGTTTGCAATGTTCGCTCTGTATGATTGATTGAATTTTCGTGACCGCAGCATCAACATCATCATTGACAACAACATAATCATAGGCATCCATCATGTCAATCTCTTTCCGCGCTTCTTTCAGCCGTTTCAGCACTGATTCCTGTGATTCCGTACCTCGCTCGACGATCCGGTTTTTTAATTCTTCCAGACTGGGCGGGAATAAAAAGATGAAAACACCTTCCGGAAAATTTTTTTTCACCTGCATAGCGCCCTGCACTTCAATCTCAAGAAATACATCCTTGCCTTCCTGTAATGTATCTTCAACATATTTCCGGGGTGTTCCATAGTAATTATTGACAAATTTGGCATATTCCAAAAGCTGACCCGCTTCTATCAGCTGCTCAAATTCCTCATTCGTTTTGTAAAAATAATCCACACCTTCTGCTTCACCGGGGCGTTTTTCCCTTGTCGTCATGGAAATTGAATATGCCAGGTCATTTGCACGATTGAAAAGTTCCCGTCTGACAGTACCTTTTCCGACGCCTGAGGGTCCGGATAAAATGAACAAAATGCCATTCTCATCAGCCACAACGTTTCCTCCTAGTTATTTTCATCGATAACTTCCTCATGACTGATCACACGTTGTCCCACAGTTTCAGGCTGTACAGCCGACAGCACAACGTGATCACTGTCCGTAATGATAACAGCCCGCGTACGCCGACCATATGTTGCATCCACTAACTTATTATTGTCACGGGCTACCGTAATAATTCGTTTGATCGGTGCTGATTCCGGTGAAACAATCGAAATGACCCGATTCGCCGAAACAACATTCCCGAACCCTATATTGATTAACCTTAAACTCAAATTGGCTCCCCCTTAGAAACATAGTCTGTTTCTATAATTGTTGTATAATTCTAGCACTATAATAAATCTATTATAGTGTAAATAAAAACGAAAACACAACCGGTTACTGTGTCATTTACCCTTATTCTTTCATTTTCTCAATATCTCGTTACGATTAAGGGTTTGCAGGCCAAAAGCTGACACGCCCCTCGATCACCTGAATTACTAGAATATCATTATAACAACTTAACGGCAAAAATAAAAACCCTTCTCTGACAGAAGGGCAGCAATGGTGGGACAGAAATCCCCTTCTTTATTTTTTGGAAAAACCAAAGAGGACACTTGGCAGAAAACTTAAGGCAAGAATCAGCATCCAGTCTCTGATCCCTAAGGCTGTCGTATGAAAAACCGGCTGCAATGGAGCCCAATAGATGACAACCAGCAATAGCAAAATGGACGATAATACCGCCAGAACCAAGTATTTATTTTCAAATGGGTTTCGTGCAAAAATCGAATGTTCACTCCGGCAGTCAAAGACATGAATCAGCTGCGCCATCACCAAAGTCGTAAAAGCGACTGTCTGGCCGTAAATCAGGTTATCCGGGTTCCCCTGATAGGCAAGCATAAATGCGACTAATGCAACAACACCGATCACAATACCGCGGCTAAAAATCTTAAAGCCCAATCCCCTGGCAAAAATACCTTCTTTTGGATTCCTCGGACCGCGTTTCATCACATCGTCTTCTGACTGATCCAGGCCGAGCGCCATTGCGGGCAGTCCATCTGTAACAAGGTTGACCCATAGAATCTGCACCGGCACGAGCGGCAGCGGCATAGCGAGCAGCATGGCAAACAGCATCACCAAAATTTCACCGACGTTGGATGCCAATAGATAGCGGATAAATTTCCTGATATTTTCATAGATATTGCGGCCTTCGATAATGGCCGATTTGATGGTGGCAAAATTATCATCCATCAAAATGAGTGACGAAGCTTCCTTAGTTACATCGGTTCCGCTTTCACCCATGCTGATGCCGATATCACTGGCCTTGATAGCCGGTGCATCATTAACCCCATCGCCTGTCATGGCGACAATATGGCCTTCTTCCTGCAGTGCCTTAACAATTTTCAATTTATGTTCAGGAGTGACTCTGGCAAAAACGTAAACCTGATCGATGACATCCTGCAGTTCGGTCACTGACATGTTATTTAACTGATAGCCATCCAGCACCATGCCATTTTCAGGAAGCAGATCCAGTTTTTTTGCAATAGCCCTGGCAGTTTTTTCGTGATCGCCGGTTATCATGACGGATTTTATACCAGCTTCACGACATTCTTCAATAGCCATTTTCACTTCTTTTCTCGGCGGATCCATCATCCCGTACAAACCAATAAGAGTTAAGTCTTTTTCCAGTACTGCAGAATTCAGCGATTCGTCTTTTGCCAGTGGTTTCATGGCAATGGCAAGTGTCCGTAAGGCTTTATCGGCCATACTCCCGGTCGCTTGGTCAATCGCTTTTTTATCTTCTGATCGCATCAGTTTCCTTCCTTGTTCCTTCATGATATAACTGGAACGGGGAAGCAATACATCCGGTGCTCCTTTTGTTATCAAAAACCGCATTTTATTATCATCTTCCACAACCACACTCATCCGTTTTCGCTCGGAATCAAAAGGCAGTTCTTTGATAATGCGGTAATTGTCATTCAGCTGATGGGACAGCCCCAATTTCCGGGCGGCAACAAGCAGTGCACCATCAGTGGGATCACCATCAACAGAGTACTTCCCTTTTTTAATCATTAATGCTGCATTGTTGCACAGCATACCATATAAAAACATCGATTCAAGGTTTGGAAAATCCCTTCCAACCGTATTCTTGTTCAGAAATACGTTCCCTTTCACATCATAGCCGTCACCTGTTACATTCAGCAAATTGCCATTCAAAAACACTTCTTTCACCGTCATTTGGTTTTCCGTCATCGTTCCGGTCTTGTCCGAACATATGACAGAGGCACAGCCTAACGTTTCAACAGCTGACAGTTTTCGGACGATTGCTTTTTTCCTGATCATGCGCTGAACGCCCAATGAAAGTGCAACGGTTACGATTGCGGGCAAGCCCTCCGGTATGGCTGCGACAGCCAGTGAAACACCAGCAAGAAACATATTATATACCGGGTGACCCTGATATACCCCAACCAGGACAACCATTGCTGTCAAAAGCAGTGCAACCGCAATCAATATTTTGCCCAGTTCGGCAAGTTTGTGTTCGAGGGGCGTTGTTGTTTTCTTCGTTTGGACCATTAATGAGGCAATCTGCCCCATGACCGTATTCATTCCTGTTCCAACAACAATGCCTGTTCCCGATCCACGTGTGACCAATGTATTCATAAAACCCATATTCACTTGATCCTGGGCATCGAGCTTGTCCCTCGAAATGCTTGTTGCATGCTTCATGACCGGCAGTGATTCACCGGTCAATGCCGATTCTTCTGTTTCCAGACTGCTGGATTTAGTGATCCGGATATCGGCAGGGATTCGGTCACCGCTGTTTATCCGCACAACATCACCGACAACCACTTCTTGTGACGGAACCTTCTCCCACTTGCCATCACGCAGCACATCGGCGATAGGAGCTGACATTTCTTTTAATTTAGAGAGTGATTTTTCAGCTTTCTGTTCCTGAAAATACCCCAAAAAACCATTGACCAGAACAATGGTCATAATAGCTATGGCATCAACATATTCACCTAACATCCCGGCGATTAAGGTGGCAGCAAGCAGAATCAATACCATAAAATCCTGAAATTGCTTCAGGAAAATGAGCCACCTTGATGTATTTTTTTCGGATTCCAGCCGGTTTGGCCCATATTGTTTGCGCCGCTGTTCCGCCTGCTTATCGGTCAGACCATGATTTGTTGTAACATGCAATTTTTGTTCAACCGTATCAACGTCCATCTGATACCATTTCATCCTGCATTCCCTCCAGATCATCTTAATCAGCCTTGGCTTATCACTTGTGCAGACAGAAAAGTATAAAATTATCCTGCTGCAAAACTTTTTCTAAGAGGATGTTCAAAAAGTCCGGTAACAATGACGCATCGAATAGGGTACCTTCTGCTAAAACCGCCCACGTCAATCGCGAACGCAGAGTCACCACAAACAAGAGAAGCCCACTCCTTGGAAAAGAAAACCGCTTTTCCTGCGTGCGATAGGATTCGGTGAAGCATTCCTTGTGCTCGAAACGACGCCGCCTCGAACATTGACGCGATTGACGTGCCAGTGCAGGCGCCCGTGATTGTCGTCGCGAACTTAGCCTGCCGATCCCTGTTACCCCGCATGTAATGGTTAGTAATCCGCCAAAAAACGGCGGCTAACTGCCCATAAATGCCTGATTCTGTTCAACTGACATTCAGCGGAGAATATCATTCCGCTGAATGAGGTTTCACTTTATCCTCCTTTTTGAACACGCACTTTAAGCGTCGTCCCGTATACCAATACCTATGCAGACTTGTCCGGAAAAATGCTATAATAGAGAGAAAAGTGCAAGCGCCAAATGCAGGAGGAGGCGATCATATGCCATTTGACGGAATTGTT
The DNA here is from genome assembly GCF_035301925.1 of Lentibacillus sp. Classification (GTDB taxonomy): domain Bacteria; phylum Bacillota; class Bacilli; order Bacillales; family Amphibacillaceae; genus Lentibacillus. The sequence goes on from NZ_DATGTI010000188.1 coordinate 34,891, forward strand.
ACCCGCGCTGTAACAAATGAACTGAATGAAAAAATCATTCCCGGTAAAATTGCCAAAATTTATCAGCCAACAGACACGGAACTTGTATTCACCATACGCAGTCAAGGACAGAACCATTCACTTCTGTTATCAATACATCCCGTTTATGCACGCATACACTTAACGAAGGATTCTTACAACAATCCAAAGGAACCGCCGATGTTTTGTATGCTGCTACGAAAATACCTTTCAGGGGCGGTTATCGAATCAATCACACAATACGGAATGGAGCGGATTATTACTGTCACGGTCCAGTCACGAAATGAGATCGGGGACGTCACAACCAAAAAACTGATCATCGAACTGATGGGTAAACACAGCAATGTGATGCTGGTCGACGGGGAAAAAGAACATATTCTGGACAGCATGAAGCACATTTCCGTTTCCCAAAATCGTTACCGCACGATCTTGCCGGGACATCCATACAAACTTCCGCCAAGCCAGAACAAGCTGAATCCTTTGGAAATCGACGGTAAAACATTTATCCGTAAATTGGATTTTAATGCAGGAAAAATAGCGAAACAAATTGTCCGGACACTGGTTGGCATTTCACCCTTCATTGCAAACGAGATTGTTCATCAGGCCAAGCTCGGTGCCATCGAAATATATCAGGAAAAATTCGAAAATATGCAAGCGTTGATTAAGCATAATCGTTTTACACCGGCCATTTATCGGAACGGCAAAGAGGAATTTCATGTGCTTCCGATTACACATTTAGAAAGCAATCCGGAAGCTTTCAACGATACAAATACAATGCTCGACGCCTTTTATTCCGGAAAAGCTGAGCGTGACCGGGTTAAACAGCAGGCAAAAGATTTATATCAGTTTATAAAAAATGAACGAGACAAAAATACGCGCAAACTAAAAAAACATGAAAAGACGTTAAAGAAAGCGGAAAATGCCGTTACGTATCAGCGGCTTGGTGAACTGCTGACGGCAAACATGCACCAGGTGAAGCACGGCGATTCCAAAGTCAAGGTTATAGACTATTACGATCCCGAACAAAACGAAATCACGATTGAACTAAACCCTAACAAGACCCCCAGCGAAAATGCACAAAGCTTCTTCAAAACGTATCAGAAGCTAAAAACATCAAAAGAAAAAGTGCAACAGGAAATGGTCAAGGCAACAAACGAAATTACTTATCTCGATCAGCTGCTGCAGCAAATTGATGCCGCAAGAGAAGCGGATATCGAGGAGATTCGCGATGAGTTGCGTGAAGAAGGATACCTAAAGAAACAAAAACAGGGGAAAAATAAAAAGAAACCAGCTAAACCTAATCCCGAAAAATTCATGGCTTCCGATGGGACGGTCATTTTAGTCGGCAAAAATAATAAACAAAATGAGTATTTGACCAAGAAACTGGCACATCGTGATGACATTTGGCTGCACACGAAAGATATTCCGGGCTCGCATGTGGTCATTCGTTCCACAAAGCCAAGCAAAGAAACATTACTGGAAGCAGCCCAGCTGGCCGCTTATTTCAGTAAATCACACCAGTCATCGTCTGTTCCTGTTGACTACACAAAAGTGAGACATGTGCGAAAACCGAACGGCGCCAAACCCGGCTATGTCATCTATGACAACCAGAAAACACTGTTTGTGACACCGGAAAAAAACATTTCGGAAAAATTAAAAGACGGATGATCCGATTGATTGGATTATCCGTCTTTTTCGATACGATGTCAGCTTGGCTTTTCAACTGCCTTAGGGTTTAATGTGACATCAATATTGCCGCGCGTTGCCTTTGAATATGGACAGGCCTGATGAGCGTCTTGCGCAAGTTCTTCAGCTTCTTCCGGATTAACCCCTTCAATTTGAATGTTGAGGGTAACGGCTATTTTAAAGCCATTATCTTCTGGATCTTTTAAAAAGCTGACTTCTGCAGTCGTTTCTGAGTCAATTGTTTTATTCTGTTTTGATGCCACCAGGTTAAGTGCCCCATCAAAACACGCCGAGTATGCCGCCGCAAATAGCTGTTCCGGATTGGAACCCTTGGACTCTTTATCGTTTGCCGGATTAACCAGATCTAAATCGATTAAGCCATCAGCTGACCGTACATGTCCATCGCGTCCGTTTTTTGCCGTAGCTTTTGATGTAAAAATAACGTCACTCATGAATATTCACTCCTTTAAATAGTTCTATTATATGGTTCCCTTTTCTTTCGGCAATTAAAACACTTAAGGTGCGTGTTCAATAAGGATAGAACGGCGGTTAAGTTCGCGACGACAATCGCCAATGCCGGCACTAGCACGTCAATCGCATCAACGTTCTAGGCGGCGTCGTTTCAAGCAGCGTGCTTCTTTTGTTTTGTGATGATGTCTATAGTTGGCGATTGACGTGGGCAGTCTTAACAGAAGAACCTCTGTCGATATGTGATGATTACCGGACTTTTTGAATAACCTCTTTAAAGAAATTCTTTACCCAATAAAGCGGATAAAAACTGATCAACTTGAGGCAGACTGCGGACGCCTTCCTGGTAGCAAACCCATGTGTCACGTGTAACAGGTTGATTATCAAGCAGCAGTGGAACATGCGGGTACTCATCCATCATGGAATCGGAAACACTTTTTGGCAGCACTGCCATCCCAAGTCCCTGCTTCATTAATTGTTTGCATGTTTCAATCTGATCGACACTGATCATTTTTATCGGTTTGATCTGTCCCTGGTGATAATAAAGCCAATTATCAACCAACTCGTGCATACTGTCATCACTCTTAAATGAAATGAGCGGGCGTTCCTTTAATTGATTGTCCGGGAATGGCTCGGTATCAAAGATATATAACGGGTCTTCAAATAATGGCTGGCTGACCGTTTCCTTTAATTTTTCACCACGGATAATACAAACATGATAGTTTTTATGTTCACGCTTAATGTCTTCACTGATACCTGTGACAAGATCAATCGTCACTTTCGGAAATGCATGCGTGTATTCACCCAAAATTGCTGGCAAAAACCGCTGACTGACCAAGGATGAACAAGCAATCGACAGCGTCCCTTGCACTTCACCGCTTGATTGGGCAAGCGAGCTTTTAATCGCTTCCTCCTGCTCAATTACGTTTCTGGCATGTTCCAGAATCATTTCGCCGGCAGGGGTGAGCACCAGACTTTTGGACGTACGGATGAATATCGATTCGCCAAAATATTCCTCAATATATTTCAGACGCTGGGTCACAGCAGGCTGCGAAATTAAAACAGCCTTAGCCGTACCACGGACTGTACCAATTTCATTCAGTTTCAAAAGTAATTCATAGTCGTCTATTTTCATGAATGATACCTCGTTTGATAATTAATTGTTATTTATTTTGATTATAACGTAAAATATTATTTATTGCACATCGATCGTCCTGGTGAACTTCCAGCCAAACATAAAGCTGACCGGTTATCCATCAAGGTCAGCTAATCTTTATCGATTGCTTTGTCTTATTCGGTTAAGAAAATAGATGAAATTGTCTCGGTGATTAAAGAATACAATGAATATGTTGCCCAATCGCTCAAATTAAAAGAGTAGCAATTTATAATTCATGGATCCCTTGATTTTATTCTTCACATATGGAACCATTCAAATGATCTCACAAACCTAAAGTTCATCACGCCATGCCTGCAGCGCTTTGCCTTTATTTTCACTAATGTTGCCTTCACGCTTTAATAATCGCAATATGTCATCATAATTTGTGATGGTTTTATAATCCAACGCAGCTTCGGAAAATAACTTACTCGACTTTCCTAATCCATATGTGAAAATCGCCAGGACACCAAGTACATGCACACCCTCTTGTTGCAATGCTTTCGCTGCTTCAATGGAAGATTTACCAGTCGAAATTAAATCCTCAATGACGACAGCAAGCTGTCCTGATTCCAGCTTCCCTTCAATTTGATTCTCTTTTCCATGTCCTTTTGGTTTAGACCGAACGTAAACCATTGGCAGATCAAGTTTATCCGCAACCAATAACGCATGCGGAATTCCTGCCGTTGCGCAGCCGGCAATGATGTCGGGCTTTCGATCCATCGCTTTAATCATCTGGACAAATGCGTACGCAATCTTATTACGTATGCCTGGATAGGCCATCGTTAACCGGTTATCACAATAGATTGGCGATTTAATTCCCGATGTCCAGGTAAAATAATCATCAGGCCTGATCTGAACCGCCTTTATATAAAGCAGGTCGCTTGCTATTTCATGACTTAATTCCATGTTTCCACTCCTTTTGTACTTTTTCATATGCTGCCCTCGGATTTCCGGCATTTGTGACGGCCCGTCCCACAATAAGAATATCTGCCCCATTTTCACGGGCTAATGTCGCCGTGGCAATCCGTTTTTGATCATTATCCGCTGAATCCAACAGTCTAATTCCTGGTGTTACGGTTAAAAATGACGAACCACAGGCTTCCTTAATCCTGTTTGCTTCATGTACTGAGCAGACCACACCGTCCGCGCCATTTTGACAGGCAAAATCGGCAAAATGAACAGCATTATCCTGCACATTTCCTTGCAGCCTCATTTCATCGTTCACGGTTCTGTTATCCATTGATGTCAGTACCGTAACAGCAATCAATTTTGGTACGCGAGATGCTGACGAACCAGCCATTAACCCCTCTCTCGCCCGTTGAATCATGTCGCTTCCGCCCAAGGCATGAACATTTACCATTTCAACGCCAAGCCCGGCAATATTTTTCATAGTCTTCATAACAGTTGTGGGAATGTCATGAAGTTTTAAATCGAGAAAAACATCATGATTATGTTGCTTTAACGTATTAATCAACCGGGGGCCTTCACGGTAGAAAAGCTCCATTCCCACCTTGACAGGAACGCCATAAAGTTCATTCTGCGCTATAAAATTCTCTGCTTCTTGCCATGCCGGAAAATCCAATGCCAGAAATATTTTTCCCTTCATGCAGCATAATGCCCCCTTCCGATAGCAGCGCTCACCGAATCGAAACCATATTTTTGTAAAACATGTGGCAATTCACCAATGATTTCCAGACAAACATACGGGTTTTGAAAATTCGCTGTTCCAATCGCAACCGCACTTGCCCCTGCCAGCAGGAATTCCAGCACATCCTCGGCTGCTGAAATACCGCCCATGCCAATAATCGGAATCGAGACATGCTGCTTCACTTCATAGATCATGCGGATCGCGATTGGCTTGATCGCCTGACCGGACAGCCCGCCGGTTTGATTGGCCAATAATGGCCTCCTTCCCGACAAATCCATTTGCATGCCGGTAAGTGTATTGATCATGGACAAACCATCCGCTCCTGCCTGTTCAACAGCTTTGGCCACCGCCGTAATGTCTGATACGTTTGGTGAAAGTTTGACATAGACCGGCAGATTGCTGGCAGCCTTCACTTTCGCCGTTACATCGGCGGCCATGTCAGGATCCGTCCCGAACTGGATTCCCCCTTTTTTCACGTTCGGGCACGAAATGTTAAGTTCAAATGCATTAACGGCCTTCGTTTTGTAAAACGTCGAAGCAATTTTGACATATTCTTCAGTTGTTCTTCCGGCCACATTTGCAATGATCGGTACTTCATACCCTGCCAGGAATGGCACTTCATTCGCTATAATCTTTTCCACACCGGGATTTTGCAGTCCGATTGCATTCAGCATACCAGACGCTGTTTCTGCAACACGGGGCGTATTATTGCCATAACGCTCCTCACCAGTTGCGGCTTTCATAATAATTGCCCCAAGCTGACTCAAATCGTAAAATTCACTATATTCCCTGCCGAATCCAAAACATCCTGATGCCGGCATTACCGGATTTTTCAGTTTTAACCCTGGTAAATCAACAGATAAATTTGTCATAACATCACCTCATCTGCAGCAAAAACCGGACCATCTGAACAAATTTTCCGGTATCCCCCTTCTGAATCGGTTGGAATGACACAGGCGAAACATGCTCCCACACCACAACCCATACGCGCTTCCAGTGAAATGGAACCTTGATGGTCGGACAGCTTATTCGTGACGGCCTTAAGCATTGGGATTGGGCCACAGGAAAAGTAGCGGTCAAAATTTCCAACCTGATCCAATACACTTGTTACGAAACCTTGGTTGCCGTAACTGCCATCATTAGTGACGACATATGTTTTTCCGAACTCCTGGAACATCCCTTCATAAAATACATACTCTTTCGACTGAAATCCAAGTATGGTTTTAATATGAATGCCTTTTTTGCTGAGCTCTTTGCCCAGACCATATAAAGGCGGGATACCTATTCCACCGCCGATCAACAGCGCCGTTTCCATTGTTGCCTCATCATAAGAAAACCCATTTCCGGCCGGTCCGATGGCATCCAGTGTCACCCCGGGCTGACACGCAGATAACCACTTCGTTCCATTACCGGTTATTTTAAATAAAATGGTTACGGCGTCGTTTTCCTGATTAATACTTGCAATGGAGATCGGTCTTCTTAGCGTACGACTGTCGACCAGCAAATGCAGGAACTGACCCGGCTTGGCATTACAGGCTATATAAGCATTTTGCAAGATCATTTCAAACGTATCCCGACCAATTTCCCGTACAGACGCCACCGTCATCTCAACACGTTTCATCATAATGGAACCGCCCGTTTATCAATCATTGGTTTAACACTGAATGTTGTCGCATCTATTACATTCAAAATGGCCTTTACCGTATCCAGGTTTCTCAAAAAGACGATGCCATGCTCCACCGATTCACGGCGGAACCGTCCTACTGTGACCAGATTGTCGCCGTGATTGCCGGTCATGCTCGTGTTAAAAACGACTTCTCTCATCGAATCTTTTTCAGCACCAAAGCCAATGCCTGCGAAAATGATGCCGTCTCCCAAAATAAGCTGTCGCTCAGTCATCCAACCCCTCCTTATAAACGATTTTTCCGTCAACGACAGTTGCTTTAGGAACACCCTGAACCTGCCAGCCATGAAAAGGCGTGTTTTTGCCTTTTGAATAAAACGCGTTTTTATCCAAATATGTTGTTTTATTCAGATCCACTATTGTTAGATCGGCAGCCGCCCCTTCTTCTAAAACACCATAAGGCAATCGGAAAGTCTTGGCCGGTTTAACGGTCAGCCAGTCAATTAATTGTTTCAGGGTCACGTGTTTTGTTCTGACCAAATATGTATATAAGAGCGGAAAGGCCGTTTCCAGACCAACAATGCCAAATGGCGCCTGTTGCATGCCTGATGCTTTTTCGGCCTCTGCATGTGGGGCATGGTCTGTTGCAATGAAGTCGATTGTTCCATCAAGTAATCCGTCGATTAATGCCTGCTGGTCCGCTTTAGTACGCAAAGGCGGATTCATTTTGAAATCAGCATTATTTTCTCGGAGATCTTTTTCATTCAGTAACAAATGGTGTGGGGTTACCTCAGCGGTTACGTGAATACCGGCATTTTTGGCATCCCGGATGATTCTTACCGATTCCTCTGTACTCACATGGCAGACATGGTAATGGCATCCTGCTGTTTCCGCCAGTAATACATCACGGGCAATCTGCACCGATTCACTTAATGACGGGATTCCAGGCAGGCCGAGACGTTCACTTACCTCACCATCATGAACAACGCCGCCATAGACAAGCGAATTATCCTCGCAATGCGCAACGATCGACTTTCCAACAGAAGCCGCTTCTCGCATTGCCTTCAGCATCATGTCAGCACTTTGAACACCCACACCGTCATCCGTAAAAGCAAATGCACCGAATTGGGCCAAACTGGTTATGTCCGTCTGTTCCTCACCTTTTAACCCTTTCGTGATGGATGCATATGGCAAGACACGTACGCTGGCGTCCCGATTAATTTTTTCCAGCAGTATTTGAAGTGTTTCGGTATGATCTGGAGCAGGCTTCGTGTTCGGCATTGCACATATCGTCGTAAATCCGCCGCATGCGGCCGCTTTTGTACCGGTAGCAATAGTTTCCTTATGTTCGTCTCCAGGTTCACGTAAATGAACATGCACATCAACAAAACCGGGAAACACAAGCTTATTCTTACAATCTATCGTTGTATCAACATCGTCATCGATATCAAATGCTATTTTCTTAATCTTTCGCTCGTCAATTAAGATGTCACATTTTACTGTTTCATTGTCTTGTAATAATTGTCTGGTATTTTTCAGCAAAATTGTCATGTTCGACTCCCCATTCGTTCAGCAAAATTGATATGATAGCCATTCGTGTATACACACCATTTTGCATTTGTTTAAAAATCCTTGAACGCTCACATTCTACCAATCTGGTATCTATTTCAACACCACGGTTTACGGGGGCGGGATGCATGACAATGGCATGCCGCTGCATTCTCTGTTCGCGTTCCATCGTCAGGCCGTGGTTTGCGAGATATGAAAATGAATGAAACGATGCCGATGTATGCCGTTCATGCTGGACTCTGAGCAGCATGAGCACATCACACATGTCACACGCTTCATCGATTGACACATATGGTATACCCAATGAATCATCTTCAAACCCTGGTGCTGCCGCAAAATACACGTTTGCGCCGAGCGTCACCAATGCATAAACGTTTGACCGTGCTACCCGGCTATGCTTGATATCACCGGCTATGACAACATTCAAATCTTCAAATGTTCCAAATTCCTGATAAATTGTCAATAGATCCAGCATCGACTGTGTCGGATGCTCCCCTGTACCGGCACCGGCATTAATGACCGGAATCGACGTCCGATCAATCAACTCATCGTACCAGTGAGCACACGTATGGCGGACAATCAGCATATCAGCCCCGATTGCTTCATACGTCCGCGCCGTATCATAAAGTGACTCGCCCTTGGCCATGCTTGATTTTTCCATCTGAAAATCCAGGCTTTCCATTCCCAGCTTCTTTTCGGCAATTTGAAAACTCATTTTGGTCCGGGTGCTCGGTTCAAAAAACAAATTGGCTGCAATATAGTTTTCCGATAATAACGCTGGGTGTTTCCGCATTTCTTCAGCTGTACTCAAAATGCGATAAATGGAAGCGGCCGAAAGTTCTCTCGTCGATATAAAATGACGCATCGAAAATCATCCTTTCCAGTACAAACTAGGCTGCATCACCACGGTTCTTTTTCTTCTGAACTTCACTGTCATCAAACATAGCGCCATTACCGTATCCGCTCTCTTTTCCAGGTAATACAAGGTTCAGTAATACACCAATGATGGCGGACAGTGCCATTCCGGCAATTTGCAGATTATCTGATAACTGAATAAACGCCCCGCCAACACCGATCACCAAAATGACAGATGCAATCACAAGATTTCGTTTGTCGCTCAGATCCACCTGATTATCAATCAGCATGCGCAAACCATTCGAGGCAATAATCCCGAATAATAGGATTGAAACTCCGCCCATGACGGCTGACGGAATTGAACTGATCAAAGCTGTAATAATGCCGGTAAAGCCAAAGGTGATGGCGAATAAAGCTGCCCCGCCAATGACAAACACACTGAACACCCTGGTAATGGATAAGACACCGATATTTTCACCATACGTCGTGTTTGGCGGTCCGCCCAGAAAAGATGCAATCACCGTTGCGACGCCATCCCCGAGAATGGATCGGTGCAGGCCAGGCTTCTGAATGAAGTTTCTTCCGACAACCTTGGACAGCACCATCTGATCACCGATATGTTCGGCAATTGTGACAAGAGCGACCGGAACCATCAGCAGTACGATTTCACCACTGATGATGTCAAGCGGCGAATAATGGACAAACGGTACAATAAAATCCGGTGATTTGAAAATTGCGGAAAAGAATTCCCCAATGGACCCTGCTGACATGATGGCTGTCCATTCCGCTTTGACAGCTGCTGTGTCCACAACACCTTGGAAAAGAGCAAACACATAGCCAGCAACAATCCCGATGAGGATCGGGATTAATCCAAAAAACCCTTTGAAAAAGATTGAAGCAACAATCGTGACGGCCAAGGTGAACAGTGCAACACCAAAGTGCGTACCGCTGTATACATTTTCATCCAGCCCCGGTACATACATGGACATGTCAATGGCTGTTGAGGCAAGACCAAGTCCAATTACAATAATCACAGGACCTACAACAATCGGCGGTAAAATTCGCATGAGCCAATTTAACCCTGATAATCGGATGAACACGGCTACAATGCCATATACAACGCCGGCCAAAAAACTTCCAATCATCGCCCCGGCAGGACCGCTGGCGCTACTGGCACCAATAATCGGCGCAATAAATGCAAAGCTTGATCCAAGGTATGCCGGAATTTTTCCTTTGGTAATCAGTAAATAGGCAAGTGTTCCAAGACCGCTTGATATCAGTGCTACTGCCGGCGACAATCCAGTCAGGAACGGAACCAAAATAGTGGAACCAAACATCGCAAATAAATGCTGTAGACTCAACACCACCCACTTTTGCAGTTTTGGCACCTCCTGGACATCCATAACCATCTTCTGTTCACTCATGACGATCTCCTCCCATTAGCATTTCATTTTAATTTTTTTGATTAAAGCAATATCTTGCAGCTGATCCAATGAGATCGATTGCGAATTTGTTCAAATTACGGCGAATATCCACTGAACTAAGCAATTCTCTATCAAACTATAGCGCAACGCTCAAATCTACAGCGATATTGCTACAATCTACAGCGGTATGCCCGAGTTTTGCCAACATCTGACGTGACTGCCGGCATGCACCTTATCTGCACGAAAAGTTCTTGTCCTTCAAGCCGCATTTCTCCTTTTGCTGAGATTTACAAACTCGACAAACCTTAGTGCACTTATGCCATAAAAAAAACCTCTTTGCGAAAGGCCGCAAAGAGGTATACGTGTCTTGTTAATACACACACGTTTCCTGATAGCGACCTTTTAAATCTCTCGGGATTTAATTAAAGGTCCTTCTATTATTTTTCGTAAATACTCACTTCATCCTGCTGATCCACTTCATGCAGCTGAACCATAATGATTTCCTGCTCAGATGTCGGAATGTTTTTCCCGACGTAATCAGCTCTGATTGGCAACTCGCGATGGCCCCGGTCTACCAGAACGCCGAGCTGGATCTGTGCCGGGCGTTCAATATCCATGACCGCATCCATCGCTGCCCGGACCGTTCTGCCTGTATAAAGGACATCATCGATTAAAATGACTTTCTTATTCTTCAGTTCAACGTCAATCTTCGTATCCTTTAACTCCGGATCTTCATTAGCGGTTACCTTCTCCAAATCATCACGGTACAAGGTAATATCCAACTCACCAGTTGGCACCGTTATGCCTTCAATCTGCCGGATTTTTTCCTGGAGCCGCTTTGTCAGCGGTATGCCTCTTGTTTTGATGCCAACCAGCACAAGATGATCACCGCCTTTATTCTTTTCGAGGATTTCATGTGCGATCCGCGTCAGCGCTCGCTCCATTGCTGCCTGATCCAGAAGCGTTGTTTTTTTCCTCAACCTATCACCCCTGATACTGAAAAAACCCTTTTCACCACTGAGGCAAAAAAGGTTTTGGACACACATTACTCACATATGACAACGTTCCGGTACCTTTTTAGCCTCACTGGACCATTTTAAAGGTTTATATTTATTTGAGATAATTATGACAAAGTTCCCATCACCTGTCAATGCTTTTTCAGCACATTCTGTAAAAATTCTTTATGCCTATCCTTCCCTATGCAAAACATGGTAAAATAAAAAGAACAGTTAAAGAAAATGGG
>NZ_DATGTI010000189.1:0-5794 GCF_035301925.1 Lentibacillus sp.
CACCTTCATTGCCCATTATCACGCCGAATCGTGTGTAAACCGTACGGACGCCAAGCTGCTCGGCTTGTTTGGCTGTCTGTTCCCATTCCACGACAACGCTTGCGAGGAAGTCATCGCCAGGTTTGATGGTTTCTTCCGTGAATATGTGCTCTTCCGACGTACCGTAAAAGCCGACTGCTGAGCCGCTGATGAATACATCCGGTTTTTGTTCCATTTGTTCCATCATCCGGATGACTTTTTGCGTTGTATCAATCCGGCTTGAGCGGATGACGGCTTTTTTACGCTCAGTCCAATAACCGAACAACGAATCCCCGGCCAGATTAATCACGGCCTGAATTCTCGGCAGATCTTCAACAGGGTGGTCATAGCTGATGAAGGAAATCTTGTCGGTGTTTGTGTGATTAGCAGGAGTACGTGTCAATATGTAGACAACATGTTCTTTTTCGGTTAGCGCTTTGGTCAAATGCCTGCCGACAAAACCGGTTCCGCCGGTTATCATGATATTCATTTCGCTCACCTCATTTTATTCGATTTTTTTCCTTTAGTATGCGCATTCATCAGGCAATTTTCATGATACAATGGTACCGGAGAGGAGAGGAGAAAATTGTCGAAAATCACCCGGATTACCACACAGAAGAAACATAAGGACCGGTATAATATTTTTCTTGATGATGGCAAAGGTGAAAAGTACGGTTTCAGTATTGATGAAGCCATATTGGTCGAATACCGGCTGCGTAAAAATATGGAACTTGATGATGCAACAATCACGGCACTCATGAGCAAGGACACGCTGCATAAATCATATACCCTCGCCATCAATTTTTTAAGCTACCGGATGCGCACAGAGAAGGAAATCCATGACTATCTCGTTCAAAAAGAAATTGATGAAGAACAGGTCAATCAAATCCTGAAAAAACTCACGGCTGAAGGACTGATTGATGATAAGCAATTTGCCGATGCGTTTGTCAGGACGCGGCTACATACATCAAGTAAAGGACCAATGCTCATCAGACAGGAGTTGTTGCAAAAAGGCGTTGCTGAAGCGATTGCCGATGAAGCAATTGCTGTGTATACATTCAATATCCAATTTGAAAAGGCCATGAAACTGGCAGAGAAAAAGCTGAGTTCAAGCGGTAAAAAGTCTTTCCGCCAGCAAGTCCAGCAGTTGCAGGGAAGCCTGATGCAAAAAGGATTTTCCGGTGATGTTGTTCAGGCAGTCGTCGCCGAGCTGCAGGATCAAAAAGACGATGATGCCGAATGGGAGGCCCTTGTTACACAAGGCGAAAAGCTCCTCCGCAAACACCAGCAGAAATTAAGTGGCTTCCAGCTGCACAATAAAATGAAAGAGGCCCTTTATCGAAAAGGATTCACGATCGATCTGATTAACACATTTTTGGATGAGCACCTTGATGACTAAACGGACGAGCAGTTTATTGGCGTCAAGCGGGAGTTCGACTCAGTGACAATTAAATCCTGGTTGCTCGGTTGATATCCTTATTATTTGGTTAATAAATTCAATATTTGGTTGATATCCTTATTATTTGGTTGATAAAAGTAATATTTGGTTGATAAAACTAAAATTTGGTTGAGATCCTGGTTATTCGGTTGATAAAACTAAAATTTGGTTGATATCCTGAATATTTGGTTGATAAATTCAATATTCGGTCGATACTCGTAAAATCCGGTTGATATCCGCAATATTCAACCTTTCATCAATACATGCACATACTAAGCAAGTCGCCTATCGATCAATCACAATCTCTTTCCGGCCATCATCCTCATTGAAAATCTGCTCAGCGACAACTTCCGGTCCTTTCAAAACGGATGGGTCTTCCACATGTGATGAATGATCCCAGAACGGCGTGTTCATACCGCCCATGTAAACAGCTGTGATTGTGATCGTTTCATTTGCCCATTCTTTTTGCAGACTTTCCGTAAAGCCTTTAACAGCAAACTTGCTGGCACAATAGATGGATTCGTGCACTTTTCCGCGCAGCCCGGCGGTGGAAATAATCGTTAAAATGCGGCCATTGCTTTCACGGATCAATGGAAGTGCAGACTGAACACACAGGATGCTTCCTTTGACATTTGTGTTGAGTGTTTTCTCGATATCACTGACGCCATAATCTTCCAATGGGCCAAAGATGCCGATTCCAGCATTATTGATAAAAACGTCCAGCTCACCGATTTGCTGAAAGGCAATACTGACTGAAGCCGGCTCCTGAACATCACAAAGGATGATCTCTGCCCGTCCGCCATTGTCATGGATTTCTTTTTGGACCATATGAAGTTTTGTATCATGCCGTCCGAGTAAAAATACCTTATAATCATGATTGGCATATTTCAATGCAAGTGCACGTCCGAGACCGCTCCCTGCTCCTGTGATGGCAACTGTAGACATTCCATATCCCCTTCCAAAATCATAGGTCTTATGATTTCTATTTTCCTAAACTATTGGTAAAATGTAAACTGATTAGAGAAGGGAGCATCGCATAATGGATAATTTCCGATATAGTGATTATACAGTCGAGCAGCTGCGCGAAGAAGTGGGAAAGCTGAAAGAAAAAGCACAGAAAGCTGAACAGCTTGGAAATATCAGTGAAGTAGCCATTAATGAGCGTAAAATGCAAGTTGCCATTGCTTATATGATGAATCCGGATGATTTTTCACCCCAGGAAATATATGAATTGAAAGGCGATCCCGGCTATAAATTCAAAATTAATTATATAAACGGTGTGTTCGCCTGGGGGCACCGCGTCAATTTATTGAATGAAGTTCATGAAAAAGAGGAGGCACTTCCGATTTCATTGCTGGGGGATAAGGTCGAGGATTAGACACGCCGCCTCTTTTTATTAAAAAAAGAAACCGGCCGAATTCGCCGATTTCTCTGCGCTCAATAGGCAATCATTCATTCCGTCAGCCCGGATTGTCGCCGATTTCGAGCTTATTCCGCAGTTTTTGCTCGGAAAAGATCCAGCCTGTATAGGATGTCATGATGCGCATGTTGTCATCAATCTGGACGACTGCGACAAATGGGTAACGCTCATTTGACCGGTACCGCAGATCAATGAACCGTATTTCAGTAAAGTCATCATAATCATTTACTTCCCAGCGGTAAACCGGGGAAAATGATAAGAATGCTGCAATATTGCTATCTTGTTTAGCCAGGCGGAACAGCTCATTGTCAGGCAATGGAATTTTTTCAAACTGGTCGACAATTTCAATATGGCCGTCTTTGACCGACCCTACATAAAAATAATCGGATGTTGTGATTGCAACTCGCCAGTGATTTTGTTTAATGGTCGGGGAAGTTACTATTTGCTCAATATTCGGGTAGTATTCCCTGATCTTTCGTTCGATTTCCCGTTTATCCATATAACGCTTCACGTAGTACAGGGCAATCACACCATAAATGACGAGGAACGTATATCCCGGATTGGCACCAAGCATCCAGGCAACAATCCCACCGATATGGAGCAGAAAAATATATGGATCAAACGTATTGATAAACCCTTTTGCTACCCATTTATTGGAAAATGGACGATATGCTTGTGTCCCATAAGCATTGGGAATATCGACAAGCACATGAAGGACAACCGCAAGCGCCGTCCATGCCCATAAGTGCCAAAAATTGACATTCGGCACAATCATATGAATGATACCTGCTATTAAAATCCCCCACATGATAACAGCGGGTATGGAATGTGTCGCTCCGCGGTGATGTCGTATATATTCAGCGTTATTACGCAGTTTCAATAAGGTATCGAAATCCGGTGCATGTGAACCGATAACAGTTCCGACCAGTACTGTGCTGAATAAAGCCGGATCATTTTGCACGGCGGGATCAAGCGTGGCCAGTCCGCCAATTGCAACGCCCATGACGATATGGGTGCCTGTGTCCATAAGTTGAATTCCTCCTTAGAAGGATGCAAGATGATTTTTATGATGGATGGTCTCATATATACGAACGAATACTTTCCTTATTAGAGAAAATTAAGTTTTCACTAAAATGGCCTGTTGGCGGCCAGTTCTTTTTAATTGTATCACAAAGGATGTAATAAATGACTGAAAAAATATTACAGAAATTCAACATCGACGCATTCCAGAAAAAACTAATTGAGTGGTTTCAAGACAACAAACGTGACTTGCCGTGGCGACATGACCAGGATCCATATAAAGTATGGGTATCTGAAATCATGCTTCAGCAGACCCAGGTTGACACTGTTATCCCTTATTTTCAACGGTTTATTGCAAAATATCCGAGTCTTTACGATTTAGCATATGCCGACGAGCAGGAAGTATTAAAAATGTGGGAAGGACTTGGTTATTATTCCCGTGTGCGAAATCTGCAAAACGCAGTCCGGGAAGTGGTTGACGAATATGGCGGTGAAGTGCCTGATGATCCAAAAAAATTGGGAAAGCTTAAAGGTGTTGGTCCGTATACTAAAGGCGCCATTTTGTCCATTGCATTTGACCAGCCGCAGCCAGCTGTTGATGGCAATGTGATGCGGGTCCTTTCGCGTGTTCTGAAAATTGAGGACGATATCGCTCAGCCCAAAGTAAAAAAACAATTCGAAGGTTATGCCGAGGCGCTTATTTCCCATGATGATCCGTCTTCATTCAATCAGGGCCTCATGGAACTTGGTGCACTCGTTTGTACGCCAAAAGAACCGATGTGCATGTTTTGTCCGGTCCAGGAGCATTGCCTCGCTTTTCAGGAAGGGCTTGAAGAGAATCTGCCTGTCAAATCCAAAGCAAAAAAACAGAAAAAAATTCATTATACCGTGCTTTTAATTCGCAATGGAAAAAACGAATGCCTGATTGAAAAGCGTCCGGATAACGGCCTGCTGGCAAACATGTGGCAATTTCCGATGGTGCCGGTGGATGAAATCGGCAGGGATCATATGGCAAACTGGTTTCAGATGGAATATGGCATCGACGTTGAGCTATCAGCCAAAAAAGGCGATCTCAAGCATGTCTTTACTCATATTATCTGGCAGCTCGAGGTTGTCGAAGCGAGAACAAAAAGTGATCAAGCAGAAGATGAACGGCTATGTTTTGTCAGCCGTGACGAATTGGACGATTACCCGTTTCCAGTTTCCCATCAGAAGATGATGCAGTACCTATAAGCCGGATCCGCAGTCAATCTTTTTGACGTTTTTCCATTTTATACCTCAACATGTTGAATTTGACACTGACTAAGCTGGATAACAGCGTTCAAAATGGAAAAAGTAATGACTGCGGAGGTGATACTGATGGCTAAAAATCAACAGCCAAACAAAACATCTGCTGGTACCAACGTACAGAAAGTAAAACAGCAAAACCAGCAGGCACAACAAGGGCAAGGTCAGTACGGTACTGAGTTTGCATCTGAAACAGACGCACAATCAGTCAGACAGAAAAACCAAAAATCACAACAAAAAAAGAAATAACGCAGCCATCCCCGATTTTAGATGCTGAAGGGCTCCCTCCCTCAGGGAGCTCTTTTTAATGTTGATAAGGCCTTGAGCCTGTCCGGTCGTTTCCCTTTGTAAATTTTGCTTTTAAATTTATAATGACTGATAAGGGATCTTATGAGACTGTTGCAACAAACAATGGTTAGGAGAGATAAAATGGCCGATCCAACATCAGGGTCAATCATCCAAATACATAGCTAGGGACTGCTGAACGATTTTCAAACAGCCCATTTTAGTTCTACAGAATTTCCGAAAAAGCGTTGGAAAAAATAATAAAAAAGAAGGCGGAGTCTGCGCTCCAGGTTCATTACCAGCAGTTGTATGGAAATGACCGTTTC
>NZ_DATGTI010000190.1:0-5867 GCF_035301925.1 Lentibacillus sp.
AGCTGTGGCACTCGTGGCTGTTGTCACATTCGGTTTATATATTCCAGAAATCAATATTGATGTCGATGCAGAGCAAAGCAAAGAGACGGCTGACGCGGACACGTCCGGTAAGAACGGAGCAGCGGAACATGGTAGACAGCCCGTCCTGGACAGAGACTCATCTGAAATTCAGGCCGAAATCCCAGCTGCCGACCCGTTGCTTGCCTTAAGCGAAAAAGCGCAAGAACAGACGTTTATGAAAATGGGGCCACGGATTACCGCCAAAGTTGAAGATGAGTTCCAGACTGTTATTTTGCCGAAAGTGGAAGAAGCACTTCATCTGATTATGGACGATACGGATAAGGATGATTTTCAATATTTCAGCATTACGGAACGGCCGTCCGATGGTTTTGGTGAGCGAATTTTCAATATTTATGACGAACGGACCGGAAAAGATATTGCCCGATTCGATGTCAGGCGCGAAAACCGGCCGATGGAAGGATACTGGTTTAATTTTCATTATCATTTGAGTCGTGACGGTTTTGAAGAACATCACGACATCGGGGAAATTTACTGGGATAAAAATATTCCGCCGAAGTGGATGGCTTAGCAAAAATAGCCTGGTCTTGCACCAGGCTTTTTGTTTGTTTATGATCGCTGTTTTTTCATTAATTTGTAAAATTGTGCATGAATCAGCAGTTGACATACACCCGGACACCATTGCGATGAAAAGAAATTAACCATATACTATGATAAAATAAAATTTAAAGCATCTGCGGTACGGACCGTTATTAACTAAAACAGGAGTTTACGATATGTCCGAAGAAAATATTACGAGAATCTATCTGGATGATAAAGAGTACATACTGATTGGAACCGCGCACGTGTCCAAAAGCAGTGCCGAACAGGTCAAGGAAGTGATTGAGGCGGAACAGCCGGATGCTGTCTGCGTTGAATTGGATAAGCAGCGGTACAAGTCCGTCACGGAAGGTAATAAGTGGAAGGACATGGACATTTTCCAGGTCATCAAAGAGCGAAAGGCCACATTACTGCTCATGAATTTGGCTATTTCTTCCTTTCAGAAACGCATGGCCAAACAGTTCGGCATCAACGCTGGCCAGGAGATGATTCAAGGGATTGAATCAGCGAAAGAAATCAACGCGGAATTGGTGCTGGCCGACCGCGATATTCAAGTCACCTTCTCCCGTATCTGGGGAAACATTGGTTTTAAAGGTAAAGCAATGCTCTTGATGCAGGTTTTCGGCAGCATTTTCAGCCGGGAGACGATTTCCGAAGAGGAACTGGAAAAACTCAAATCAAGGGATATGCTCGACAGTATGCTGGAGGAGTTTACCGAACATTTCCCGCGGCTGAAGAAACCGTTGATCGATGAACGGGACCAGTACCTTTCCGAAAAAATCAGGACAGCGCCGGGTAAAAAAGTTGCTGCTGTCCTTGGTGCTGCACACGTTCCGGGGATCACCAATGAAATCAAAAAGACGCACGATTTGAAACGGCTCAGTACACGACCGCCCAAGTCAAAGGCGCCCAAAATTATCGCTTGGGCGATCCCGATTTTGATCATATCCATCATTGCGTATACCTTTTTCAACAATCCGTCAGCCGGCTGGCAGCAAACGGTCAGTTGGATCCTATGGAATGGCAGCTTGTCGGCAGTTGGAACAGCCATCGCTTTGGGGCATCCATTAACGATTTTGACCGCTTTTCTTGCGGCACCGATATCATCATTAAACCCGCTGATTGCAGCAGGCTGGTTTGCCGGCATTGTTCAGGCCATAATCCGTAAGCCGCATGTCAGTGATTTTGAACAGTTATCCGAAGATGTTTATAGTGTGAAAGGATTTTGGCATAACAAAGTGACGCGGATTCTTCTGATTGTAGTGATGGCAAATATCGGCAGTTCGATTGGAACATTCATTGGCGGTGCAGATGTTATCCGGGTATTCCTGGAGAATCTTTAAAGTGTGTGTTTAAAAGGAGGATGATTTTTGAATATCCACTTTAAAGTATCAGGGGGAAAATTTCTATGAAGCTGATTGCTGAACAGCCGTATGTCAAAGTGGAGCGGCAAATTGCGAATACAGGGCAGTATTATGTTGAAGACGATCGCATACTGTATTTGTACAGTGACAGAATTGTGAGCAGGTATCATGAATTTTCCATTGAAAATGTCTGGGATATGTCCTACCGTCCTGTCGGTCAAAAAGGCGGTCTGTTGTATTTGCACACCAGTAAAGGCGTCAATGTTTATACGGTAAATAAATCGCCGGAACGCTTTATTGAAGCGTTCCGGGAAACAATACAAAATCAGCGTTAAACAAAGGCTTCCGGATGGCGGGAGCCTTCTGATTGATTTAAATTTTGCGCAGCAGGCGGTCCAGTTCGCACAACTTCGAGGTCCCATCGCGCGGAAATTTCACGCGATACCCATGTCGCGGCCTCGTGCCATACGCCCGCCAATTAGCGGAGCAGCAAGCCAAGCTACAACCGTCGTTAGAGCCTCCAAAACGAAAACGCCCTTTTGTCCATTGAACCCAGTCAATACGTCGCATAGAGTGCTTCTAAACGCCCTTTTGCCCATTGAACCCAGTCAAAATGTCGCATAGAATGCTTCTAAACGCTCTTTTGCCCATTGAACCCAGTCAAAACGTCGCATAGAAGGCTCTAGACCTTTCATCTATCAAATTCTCGCGGCAGACAACCAATTTCGCGGGACCCGACAAAAATCCAAATGCGCCAACGGACAGCACAGAAGCACAAAAAGCTTAAGGAGTCCCCCTTAAGCTTTTCAATCCTGCTCTTCTTTCAGCTTCAACCCAATAAATTTCGGTTCAGTCATATCCTCAACGGCATATTTGACGCCTTCCCGTCCGACGCCGCTTTGTTTAACGCCGCCGTATGGATGATTGTCCTGGCGGTAGGTTGAAATTTCATTGATCCAGACACCGCCCATCTCAAGCTGATCAGCTACCCGGAATGCCCGGTCGACATCTTTGGTAAAAACACCCGCCTGCAGCCCGTACATGGAATCATTCGAGTAGCGGATCACATCTTGTTCCGTGTCAAAGGGAATGACCGATACAATCGGCGCGAACACTTCCTCTGCGATAATTTTCATGTTGCTTTCGACCTCAGTCATGATGGTCGGCTTTAATACCGTGCCATCCCGCTCGCCGCCTGTTGCTATCTTTGCACCATTTTCGACTGCGTCATCGATCCACTGTTTGGCCCGCTTGGCTTCCTCTTCACTGATCATGGGCCCGATATCTGTCTCGTCTGATGCCGGATCGCCAATTGTCAGGTCTTCAGTCGCCTTAATGTATTCTTTCAGAAATTGATCATAGATTGATTTTTGCACATAAATGCGCTGTGCCGAAATACACACTTGACCGGAAAAGGAAAAGGCACCCTTGACGAGCTTGTTGACTGCTTCATTAATGTTTCCGTCATCAAATATGATGTTTGGCGAATTGGATCCCAGTTCAAGTGTGACTTTTTTGAAGCCTGCTGATTCTTTGATGGACCGTCCAACCGGCAAACTCCCGGTAAACGATATTTTGTGCACGCTATCATGGGTGACCAGTTTTTCACCGATTTCTCCGGTTCCCATCAAAAGGTTCAGCACCCCAGCAGGCAACCCCGCTTCATGAAACAGTTTAGCCAATTTGTGTGCGGATACGGGTGTTTTTTCCGCGGGCTTGAAAACAACGGTATTCCCTGCTGCGATGGCTGGCGCAATTTTATGCAATGAAAGGTTCAGCGGGAAATTGAATGGCGTGATGGCTGCTACGACTCCGAGCGGGATGTGTTTGACCAATCCGAGGCGTCCATCCCCATCAATCGCTGCATCCATCGGAATCACTTCTCCGCTGATATGTTTCGCTTCCTCGGAGGCAAAACGAAGCACCTGAATCGCACGCTGGACCTCACCGCGGCTGAAAAAGATCGGTTTGCCGGCCTCTTTCATAATAGTTTCGGCAAAGTCATCCGCACGTTCTTCCATCAAGTCGGCTGTTTTGCGCAATATATCTGAACGCTCATGTGCCGGCATATCTTTCATCGTCTTGTGGAATGTGTCATATGAATTGGTGACGGCCTGTTCAAATTCGTCATCATTCATCAGGGCAATTTCCTCTACTTTTTCCCCGTTGTACGGATTTTTGACTTCGATTGAATCATTGCTCGTGTTAATCTCTTCTCCATTAATAATCGATCCTATCATAACAAATGGCCTCCTTTCTAAACTTTTAGCAAATAATCTCGCCGAGTTTTTCGGTCAATTTCATATTTTCGCTGTAGTCAACCGGACAATCGATGAAGACCGGCTCGTTCATAGCGGCAGCTTTTTCCAGTGATGGTTTCAGTTCGTCTGCTTTTGTAATGGTCATCACCTCAAAGCCGTACGATGCGGCAAGCTGCTGGTAGTCCGGATTGCCGAACTTGATATAGGATGACCGTTCAAATTTCTTCAATTGATGCCATTCGATCAGACCATAGCCGTCATCGCGCCACATCAGCACAATGATGGGCAGATTAAGCCGTTTGGCTGTTTCCAGTTCAGCGCCGGTCATTTGAAACGAGCCGTCACCGCAAACGGCGACAACATTACGCTCCGGGTGTACCATTTTAGCGGCAATCGCACTCGGTACAGCAACGCCCATTGAGGCAAGACCATTGGAAATCAGGCATGTATTCGGCTGATGGGTGTGATACATGCGGGCCATCCACATTTTATGGGCACCCACGTCCGATATGGCAATCGCGTCTTCGTTTAAAACCTTACGCAGATCGAAAATGATTTTCTGCGGTTTCACAGGGAAGTGCGTATCTTCCTGAAATTCCTCCAATTCATCGAGTGCCTGCTTTCGGACATTGGAAACCCAGCTGATATCCCGGTCCGGGGAGCTGATATTTTCACCGAGCTGTTGCAGGTTTGCCGGGATGTCACCCAGAATATTGAGCGCTACCGGATAATTGGCATCGGTCTCAGCTTCCTCGGTGTCAACGTGAATGATTGGCGTATTGCTGCGGTTCCAGTTTTTCGGCGGGTATTCCGCGATATCAAACCCAATCGTCAAAATCAGATCAGCATCATTAAAGCCACACGTAATGTAATCGTTCCCGCCGATTCCAGCTGTAAGAAGGCTCAGATCATCTTCCCAGGAAATGGCACCTTTGCCCATAAACGAATGGACAACCGGGATCTGTACTTTATTTACAAACGCCCGAAATTCCTCGGTCGCCTGCTGCCGGCTGATGCCATTGCCCGCGAGGATGAGCGGGTTTTCTGCCTGTTCAATCATGTTGACAGCTTGCTCAATAATGCTTTCATTGGCTTTGGTATGCGGGCGTTCATTCGGCGCGAGTGGTGTCGTCTCATCGACGTCCAGGCTGGCGACATCTTCCGGCAGATCAATGTGTGTCGCGCCCCACTTTTCCTGACCGGCAACCTGAAATGCTTTGCGGACAACTTCCGGCGTAATTTTGGCTGATTTGATCTGGGCATTCCACTTGGTTACCGGTTCATACATGTTGATCAAATCATAATACTGATGGGAAATTTTATGCTGGCGGTCGAGTCCGGCCTGACCGGTAATGGCGACAAGCGGTGCATGATCCATATTGGCGTTGGCGACCCCGGTCATCAGGTTCGTTGCACCCGGGCCGAGTGTTGCCAGGCAGACACCGGGCTTGCCGGTCAACCGCCCGTATGTCGAGGCCATAAAGGCAGCACTTGTTTCGTGCCGTGTAACAATAAAATCAATATCCGAATCATAAATGGCATCCATCAGATCGATATTTTCCTCTCCGGGGACGCCAAAAACGTATTCCACACCTTCCTGTTCAAGACATTTGACGAGCAATTC
>NZ_DATGTI010000191.1:0-17805 GCF_035301925.1 Lentibacillus sp.
ACTTTGTTCGATGAGATTCGACAATGAGAGGGATGGCTGTATGCTGCAATCAGACAATCATGCACAGGGAAAAAAGGAGAAAATTATCCCCTATATTCCGGACGGTGATTTTTATTTTTCAAAAGGTATAGAAGCATTTGAAAAACACAAATTTGATATCGCCATAAAGTGGCTGCGTAAGGCGATTGAGTCAGCACCGCAAAACCCATTATATCAGTGTCAGATGTCGATTGTTTATACTGAAATTGGCGCTTATCATGCTGCGAACCAACTGCTGAATGAAGTGCTCCAGTCAACAGATAATCAATATACCGATTGCTACTATCTGCTCGCCAATAATTACGCGCATTTGGGCCTGTTGAACGATGCCAAAAAATATGCTGAAATTTACCTTAATGAAGAACAAAATGGCGATTTCCGCAATGATGCTGAACATTTACTGGACATCATGCATAGTGATGAAGAAGAAGACAATGAATGGGAATTTGATGATGAGGATGCTCTGATCATCTATCAGGAAACGGTTTTTCATCACTTGGAAAACAAGGAATGGGACAAAGCCATCGTTTTACTGAACGAAATGATGTCATTATTCCCTGAACATAAATGGGTCAAGTACGATTATACATATGCGTTATTTTTTTCCGGTTCAACCGAAAAAGCGATCAGGATTGAACTGGATAGTCTGAAAGAACAGCCTGATTCGTTGCGCAGCCATATCAACCTGGCAATATTTTACTACGAAACTGAACAAGTATTGGAATATGAAAGGCACATAAAGGCATTACTAAATGTATATCCGATCCATGAACAGCAAAAATTACGGATAGCGATAACGCTTGCGGCAACCGGTGTATACGAACAGGCATATGCCCGGTTTTGCAAACTGGCAAAACAGCAGGTGAAA
Source organism: Lentibacillus sp. (assembly GCF_035301925.1). GTDB lineage: Bacteria > Bacillota > Bacilli > Bacillales > Amphibacillaceae > Lentibacillus. Next base: position 908 of record NZ_DATGTI010000191.1, read on the forward strand.
AATCATTTGGCTTATTATAAATGGTACAGCATAGCAGCATACAAGCTTGGCAGGCCATCAAAAGCGCTTGCACTTTGGGAAGAAGGATGTAAAAAACATCCGGCTCTGGCTGAGGAGGAAGGACCCTGGAAGGCAACGTAAGACCTGGATGCAGTGTTCTCCCGCATGTAAAGGACAGTAATCCGCCAAAAGACGGCAGCTGACTGACCGTAAATGCCCGATTTTGTTCGGGCCTGCACGATGCAGGTGGAGGCGTTGCCACAGGACGTGGCGTTCTTAGCCTTTGTTCCCTATTATTCAGTGGGGAAAAGACACCCCACTGAATGAAGTTTCACTTTATAAGCATAAGAGTAGACGAATCCACAGACATTTTATACGATGAATATGGTTTGAAGATAAAAGCTATGAAAGGGCTGATAATATGGCCGAAGAACGTATGTATGATGTAATTATTGCTGGTGCAGGCCCTGCCGGCATGACTGCAGCGGTCTATGCATCCCGTGCAAATCTTGACACGTTGATGATTGAACGAGGCATTCCGGGCGGTCAGGTGGCCAATACAGAAGACGTGGAAAACTATCCTGGTTATGAACACATTTTGGGTCCGGATTTATCGAATAAAATGTTTGAACATGCAAAGAAGTTTGGTGCTGAATATGCTTACGGTGACATCAAAAGCGTGGAAGATCATGGCGACTATAAAACAGTTTTTGCAGGTAAAAAACAGTACCATACTCGTGCCTTGATTATCGCAACCGGTGCCCAGTATAAAAAGCTCGGTATCCCGGGTGAAGATGAATTGAGCGGACGAGGCGTATCGTATTGCGCTGTTTGTGATGGTGCTTTCTTTAAAGAGAAAAATCTTGTTGTCATTGGCGGCGGTGATTCTGCTGTGGAAGAAGGCATGTACTTGACTCGCTTTGCTGATAAAGTCACGATTGTGCATCGCCGTGATAAATTGCGTGCGCAGAAAATTCTGCAGGAGCGTGCCTTTGATAACGATAAAATTGAATTCATCTGGAATACGGAAGCGAAAACCATTCTTGGTCCGGATGGAAAAGTCAATGCGGTTTCATTATATAACAATAAAACCGGCGAAGAGTATGAATATCCAGTTGACGGTGTGTTCATCTATATTGGTATGCTACCGCTGAATGAACCATTCAAATCACTTGGAATCACAAATGAAGAAGGCTATATTCCAACAAATGAAAACATGGAAACATCAATTCCGGGTATTTTTGCAGCAGGAGATATCCGTGAGAAATCACTTCGACAAATTGTGACAGCAACCGGGGATGGGAGTATTGCCGCCGAAACAGCACAAAAGTATATTGAGGACCTTCAGGAAGAAATGAAAGCTGCAAAATCTTGATATTACAAATGTTAAAACCAGCTTCAAAGAAAAGTCATTACTTTTTAACGCTGCTGTAATACGTACGAAACATTTATGGGGTACAATGGAATTAACTAATTGACCCCCTTTTAATAATAAATTAGTTTTTTCGCAGGTGATGCACTCACCTGCATTTTTTTGTCTTCTTTAAAAACAACCAGATACCCATTCCTTGTACAATTATGTCGAACAATCATCAATTATTTCTAGAAGATGTGAGGGACTTGGGGGTCTCCCACTTTGTCTTTTTTTGTATAACGTCAATTCATTTGGTTGTTGGTTGAATCAAATTAAGTGTATAATAAAAGAAGTGTCATTGTTCTTTTGCAGGAAAGAAGTGAAATATGAATGCAGCGCGTAACGAATTGCATATTATTAAATGATGATAAAGTTTTATTGATAAAAAAACCGCGGCGGGGCTGGTATGCCATTCCCGGTGGCAAGATGGAACAAGGGGAATCCATTAAAGAGTCCGTGATTCGTGAATATCGGGAAGAAACAGAACTGGAACTGACAGATCCGGAGCTTGGCGGGGCCTTCACATTTCTGATTTATAACGGAAAAACCATTGCACAGGAGTGGATGATGTTTACGTTCCTTTGCCGTGCATTCACGGGAACATTAGCAAGCTATTGCCGCGAAGGTGAACTTGAATGGGTCACACGTGATGCCATCAGCAGTTTGCCAATGGCAGAGGGAGACAGGAAAATTTTCGAACATGTCCTGACTTCCGATAAAATGTTATATGGATCGTTTTCCTACACTGAAGACTATCGTTTGATTGATTACCGTCTGGATCCAACACGTCCGTGAAGAGGAGTAATGTATCGTGTCAAACAATAAACAAGAGACAAAGCTGGTTATTATCACCGGGATGTCAGGGGCAGGGAAAACAGGTGCCGTCCAAAGCTTTGAAGATCTCGGCTATTACTGTGTCGATAATTTGCCGCCTGCGCTGCTCCCCAAATTTTTAGAGCTCATGAAAGATTCACGGAATAATATTAAAAATGTTGCCCTTGTGATGGACCTGCGTGGCCGTGAGTTTTTTGACTCGCTTTTTGAAGCGTTGGATATTTTAGGGGAAGAAGATTGGCTTAACGAACATATCCTTTTTCTCGATGCTAAAGATGAAGTACTTGTTACAAGGTATAAAGAAACACGGCGTACACATCCGTTGGCAGCAGGGGGGCTGCCTTTGGACGGCATTCAGCAGGAGCGGAAAATCCTGGATGAATTAAGAGGAAGAGCGCAGCGGATTATTGATACCACCAATTTGAAGCCGAGAGAATTGCGAGAAAAGATTTTGAAAGCTTATAGGGAAGATCAGCAGGATATATTTTCAGTACACATGGTGTCGTTCGGTTATAAATATGGCATCCCGATTGACGCGGATCTCGTGTTTGATGTCCGGTTTTTGCCGAATCCGCATTACGTCCCGCATATGCAGCCATTGACCGGGCTTAATCCAGAAGTATCGACGTATGTTTTCAAGTGGTCCGATACGCAGAAGTTTAATGAAAAGGTACTTGATTTATTACAGTTCATGCTTCCGCAATATAAAAAAGAAGGTAAGTCGCAGCTGGTAATTGGCATTGGATGTACCGGCGGGCAGCACCGTTCGGTAGCGCTTGCGGAATTTTTCGCCAAACAGCTTTCAACGGATTATATTACACATGTCAGCCACCGCGATATTGATAAAAGAAAGGGTCATTAAAATGGACAGCACAAAGCAACCGAATGTCGTCGTTATTGGTGGTGGTACGGGGATGCCGGTGCTTTTGCGCGGGCTGAAAGATTTGCCGATCGACCTGACCGCACTTGTGACAGTAGCCGATGATGGCGGCAGCACAGGGAGATTAAGAGATGAAATGGCAATCCCGGCACCCGGTGATATCCGTAATGTGATTGCCGCTTTGTCGGATGCAGAGCCGATGCTGCTCGAATTGTTCCAGCACCGTTTTACGGTTGGCAATGGTCTGTCCGGTCATTCGATGGGGAATTTGCTGCTGGCGGCCATGACATCTGTTACCGGGGACTTTTTTACCGGCATTCAGGAAATATCACGCGTCCTCAATGTCAAAGGGAAAATTTTTCCGATTTCGAATGATAGAATGTCACTGCATGCAAAAATGACGGATGGGACCGTTGTCTCCGGCGAATCCAATATCCCGCTTGCGAACAAAAAAATCGAAAAAGTATTTTTAAGCCCACAGCCGGTTCAGCCGCTTCCGGATGCTGTGAATGCGATTGAAACGGCAGATTTGGTTGTCGTTGCTCCTGGAAGTTTATATACGAGTATATTGCCAAATATGATTATCCCGCAAATTGATGTGGCACTCAGTAAAACAAAAGCCAATGTGGTTTATGTCTGCAACGTGATGACGCAGGCAGGTGAAACGACGGATTATACTGCAGCAGATCACGTACAGGCAATCCGAAGTCATATCGGCGAAAATTGTATCGATTCGATTGTCGTACATAATGAACCAATCAGTAAACATGTACGTAAGGCCTATGCTGAAGAAAACGCAGCACCAGTCGTTTATGATACAGAGCGATTGCTTGAAATGGGACTGCAGATTATTGAAGGGGATATTATTGATCCGTCAAGAAAGACATTACGTCATGATACAGGGAAGATCGCGAAACTGCTTTATTCACTGATTGATTAAGCGGCATTTGACGGCTGAACGGGGAGGTGACAGGCGTGTCATTTGCATCGGAAATTAAAAAAGAATTGACGGGTATTCAATTGGATACATGCTGTAAATCTGCCGAGCTGGCTGCATTAATCCGGATGAATGGCGTCGTTAGTATGTCGGGAAATAAATATTCGCTTGATGTACAGACCGAAAACGCCGCTATCGCCCGGCGTATTTACACATTGATCAAATCACTTTATGACGTTTCAATCGAATTGCTTGTCAGAAAGAAAATGAAGCTTAAAAAAAATAATGTTTATATTGTACGTATGAAACATGATGTACAAACTTTACTCTCTGATCTGGGCATTGTCCAGGACACATATACCCTTGTAAGAACCATTCCGGCTAAATATTATGAAAAAGATTGCTGTAAACGCTCGTATCTAAGAGGGTCTTTTTTGGCAGGTGGTTCAATCAATAATCCAGAAACATCATCATACCACTTGGAAATTTTTAATTCATACGAGGACCATAATGATTCCCTTTGTGAATTGCTGAATGAATTTGATCTTCGGGCAAGAAAATTGGAACGGAAAAAAGGCTATATCACATACTTGAAGGAAGCTGAAAAAATTACTGACTTTTTGAACATTATCGGCGCACACAATGCTTTATTCAAGTTTGAGGATGTCAGGATCGTCCGGGATATGCGTAATTCGGTCAACCGGCTCGTCAACTGTGAAACAGCTAATTTGAACAAGACAATTGGAGCGGCATTCCGTCAGATTGAAAACATTAAATTTATTGAAGAAACAGTCGGACTGGAGGCACTTCCGGAAAAATTACAGGAAGTTGCCGCACTAAGGGTTCAGTATCAGGATGTTTCGCTGAAAGAATTAGGTGAACTTGTTACCAGTGGCAAAATATCCAAGTCCGGTATCAACCATCGGCTGAAAAAAATTGATGAATTTGCCGAGAAACTTCGGGAGGATGGATTAGTACCACAAAATGAATAAACATTCATTTTTTTCCAGTTTTATGGTATACTATTGGTATAACTGTAATATTTTTTAATGAGATGACAGCAGACATTAAAACTGCTGCTGTTTTTAGAAAAAATGAAAACGATTTCATAAAAGGTTGAGGGAGGATGAGTTTTTTGGTTGAGAAATCGGTGGAAGTTAAGCTGGAAACGGGATTACAGTCAAGACCCGCAGCACAATTTGTACAGGAAGCAAACCGGTATACGGCACATTTGTTTCTTGAAAAAGACGGTAAGCGGGTGAACGCTAAAAGTATTATGGGCTTGATGAGTCTGGCGGTTTCGCCGGGTGAAACAGTCAAATTGATTGCAGATGGTGATGATGAGGAAATCGCGCTTAAAGATTTAATCGCTTATGTTTCAAAATAAAGTTTTTATTTCTGTAACATGGCAAAAGTTAAAATGTTATTGGAAATAGATTGAAAAGGCTGCACCAAATGTGGTGCAGCCTTTAACGTTATCCATTATTTATTTTTATCAGTGTTTCTCTCCAGAATCTTGTCAATCAGGCCGTACTCGACGGATTTTTCGGCTGACATGAAGTTGTCACGATCCGTGTCGCGGTCGATGACTTCCAGTGGCTGACCAGTGCGGTCGGCCAAAATTTTGTTGATTTTCTCGCGCATTTCAATGATGCGGCGGGCATGAATTTCAATATCCGTTGCCTGACCCTGCGTTCCACCCAATGGCTGGTGAATCATGACCTCACTGTTCGGCAGGGCATACCGTTTGCCTTTTTCACCGGCTGCCAGAAGAAATGCACCCATTGACGCTGCCATGCCGGTGCAAATGGTTGAAACGTCTGATTTAATGAACTGCATGGTATCGTAAATGGCCATACCGGCTGTGATGGAGCCGCCCGGTGAGTTAATGTATAATGAAATATCCTTGTCCGGATCCTCCGCTTCCAGAAATAGCAACTGTGCAACAATTGAGTTGGCCACATTGTCATCAATGGCACTTCCAAGCATAATAATACGATCTTTCAATAAGCGTGAATAAATATCATATGCACGTTCTCCACGGTTTGTCTGTTCAATGACTGTTGGGATTAGATTCATGGTTTCATCCTCCTTATTTCATTTCGAATTCATCCATATAGTGGATATTCCTATCATAACTAATAGGTCAAAAAAGGTCAAACAAAAATACTCAGGTTGACATTCCAGTATCCCAATTAAGTATTTACACCCATAAATTGATCACAAACGCAGCAAACATCACCTATTCTATGATGTCAACTACCATCATACCCTTAAAAAGATGAAGATAAAACCATTTGAGGGGAAATGTTGTGTCAGAATTTAAATAAATCAGTCGTTCATTACTTAAAAAATAATCGTTCCAGTCAGATTCAGCTTGCATTATCAATTTATTCATTATAATATATTAATTACAATATTTAGATATTTATTACTTGAATTAATAATGGTAAATTTATTTATATTTAAGAAACGTATTAGGGGGAATGGTTTTGGCAAAAGAAACACTTTTGGCATTGGAAAATTTACATACACATTTTTTTACGGACAATGGTGAAGTTCCCGCAGTCAATGGGGTCAGTTTCTCAATCAATAAAGGTGAAATTGTCGGTATTGTGGGTGAATCAGGATGTGGTAAAAGTGTCACCTCTCTATCGATCATGCAGCTTGTGCCAAACCCTCCTGGAAAAATTGTGAACGGAAACATACATTTTAAAAATGAAAATATTGTCCATGCTTCCGCTAAACGAATGAAGCAGATTCGCGGCAATGAAATCGGCATGATCTTTCAGGAACCAATGACATCGCTAAACCCGTTGTTTACGATAGGGAATCAGTTAATCGAAGCCATCCGGTTTCATCGGAAAATGACGAAAAAAGAAGCAAAGCAGGAATCAATTGATCTGTTAAACCTGGTAGGAATTCCGCGGGCAGAGGAAGTGGTTGACGAATACCCGCACCAGTTATCAGGTGGGATGCGGCAGCGGGTCATGATCGCGATGGCTGTGTCATGTAATCCGGATATGCTGATAGCAGACGAACCAACGACAGCATTGGATGTGACCATCCAGGCGCAAATTCTGGATATTATGAGGAATTTGAATGAAGAAAGAGATACAGCGATTTTATTGATTACGCATGATTTGGGGGTGGTAGCTGAACTGTGTGAACGCGTCATTGTCATGTATGCCGGTCAGGTCGTTGAAGAAGGGAGTGTACGGGAAATTCTCAAAGAACCGCAGCATCCCTACACAAGGGGGCTTATACGATCGCTCCCACGACTTCATGGTGATGAACAGACACTTTATTCAATCCCGGGGACTGTTCCCAAGCCAGGGATGGAGCAGACAGGCTGTCAATTTGCGCCACGCTGTGAATTTGCTTTTGACCGCTGCTTCAAGGAAGCGCCGGAACTTTACAATCTGGGAGATGGGCGCAGTAGCCGCTGTTTCTTATATGACAAAAAGGAAGGGGATGCAGCAAAAGATGACGAATCTGCTCTTGGAAGTTAATGGTCTGAAAAAGTATTTTCCCATCAAAGGCAGTGTTCTTGGCCGGAAAGTTGGTGACGTGAAGGCGGTAGATGATGTTTCTTTTTCGGTAAGAGAAGGCGAAATTCTCGGCCTTGTAGGTGAATCAGGCTGCGGAAAGTCGACAACCGGAAAATCAATTCTTCGTTTGAGCGAACCGACTGCCGGTGAGGTGAAATTTCAGGATCAGGATATTACCAGTCTTAATGCTGAGGATATGCGAAAATTACGCCGCAACATGCAGATTATTTTTCAGGATCCATATGCATCGTTAAATCCGAGGCACACTGTTGAGAAAATCATTGGAGAGCCGCTTTTGATTCACGGTATGACGTCTGCCGGTGAACGAAAAGAGAGAGTCCAGGAATTACTCGAGGTTGTCGGGCTCAGTGCCTATCATGCGTCAAGATACCCGCATCAGTTCAGTGGCGGACAAAGGCAGCGCATTGGCATTGCCCGTGCACTCGCGAACAATCCTAAACTGATTATCTGTGATGAGCCGGTTTCGGCACTAGATGTTTCAGTACAAGCACAAATCCTTAATCTTATGGATGAACTGCGGGATAAATTTAATCTAACATATATTTTCATTGCGCATGATCTTAGTGTTGTTAAACATATTTGCGACAGGGTTGGCGTTATGTATCTGGGGCGGATGGCAGAAATGGCAGACAAAGATGACCTTTACAGTAATCCTAAACATCCTTATACACAAGCATTGTTATCGGCTGTTCCTGATCCTGATCCGGATTATCAGAGAGAGCGTATTATCCTGAAGGGGGATGTTCCAAGCCCTTCAGACCCGCCAACAGGGTGTGCATTTCATACAAGATGCCCCTATGCAATGGCTGTCTGCAGCGAATTAAGACCAGAATTTCAGAAAGTTTACAACAATCATTATGTTGCATGTCATCTATATGATGATGCCGTGCAGTCATAATAGATATTTTTAAAATTTTAAGAGGGGGAAAACACATGAAGCCAAAATTTTGGGCGCTGATAGTTTTACTTGCGCTGACATTACTGGTTGCCGCATGCAGCGGTGATGAAGAATCAGGTGCTTCCGGTGAAAGTGACAACGGCGGCGGGGAGGACGCTGAAGCCGACAGTGGCAGTGATGGTGAAGACGTGCTTGTATTTGCACGTGGCGGCGATTCAGAGAGCCTTGACCCGGGAAGTACCACAGACGGAGAATCTTCCAGGGTAACGAAGCAGGTTCTGGAAGGTCTCCTGGCTTTTGATAAGGAATCATTTGATGTTGTTCCAGGCCTTGCGCATGATTGGGAAGTTTCTGATGATGGACTAAATTATACGTTTTACCTTGAAGAAGGTGTCACATTCCATGATGGCACTGACTTTAATGCGGAAGCCGTTAAAACGAACTTTGAACGCTGGTCAGATCCCGAACATGAATATGCATTTGAGGAAGACGGCTATGTTTATTCCATGTACGGAACGATGTTTGGCGGTTACAAAGGCGATGAAAGCCACGTCATTGAAGAAATCAATGTCGTGAACGATCATGAAATTGAGTTTGTTTTAAAGCGGCCTTTAGGTTATTTCCTGCAAAACATGGCAATGACGTATTTTCCGATAACATCGCCGGCAGCTCTTGAGGAGTATGGACCGGAAATCAATGAAAACCCGGTTGGAACAGGCCCGTTCAAGTTTGAAAGCTGGACAAAAGATGATTCGATCGTGCTAAGTAAGTTTGAAGATTATCGGAAAGAAGGTCAGCCGAAAGTCGATCAGGTTATATTTGAGGTCATCCCGGATAATGCTGCCCGCCTAATCGCACTGCAATCCGGTGAAATTGATATTATGGATGGGCTCAATCCGGATGATGCTGCATCTGTTGAGTCAGAGCAAGGCGTGGAATTGTATACACGAGCTGAAAATAATGTGGGATATGTCGGTATGAATACTCAGAAAGAACCACTAGATCAGGTGGAAGTCCGCCAGGCGATTAATCATGCGATTGACCGTCAGGCAATAGCTGATGCGATGTATGCCGGTTATGCCAACCCGGCCAAAAATCTGCTGCCGCCAAGTTATATGGGCTATAACGATGACATTGAACCTTACGCGTATGATCCGGAGAGAGCGCAGGAGTTATTGGCCGAAGCAGGTTATGAAGATGGTTTTGAAATTGAATTATGGACCATGCCTGTTGCCAGACCATATATGCCGGATCCGGAAACGGTAGCTGAGATTGTCCAGAATAATCTTGCAGAAGTCGGTATCGAGGTTTCGCTTGTACGTGAAGAGTGGGCCCCATATCTGGAAAGTACATTGCAAGGTGAGCAGGAGTTATTCATGCTTGGCTGGTCAGGCACGAATGGTGACCCGGATTACTTCCTGAGCAGTCTTCTGCATGGTGACAATGTCGGGAGCAGTAACCGGACATTCTATGAAAATGATGAAGTGGATGAATTGCTTGACCAGGCGAAAGTCTCCATTGATCAGGATGAGCGTGCGGCGCTCTATCAAGAGGCACAGGCCCTTATTCACGAAGACGCGCCGATGGTAAATCTGGTACATTCTACACCTGTCCTTGCAGCCGCAAGCTATGTGGAAAATTATGTACCACACCCATCGACGAGTGAATCACTTGCTGAAGTTGAGTTGGCCAATTAAAAGCTGACAGGGCAGCAGTCAAATAGTGCTGCCCTGTTTTATCCCGCATGTAACTGGCAGTAAGACCCCCCACCTCAAATGTCCGAGTATATGATGAAGAGTAAATGAACGATCAAACTGCCAGTAAATGTCCGATTCGTTCATTTAACAATCAGTGGGGGAGGAAAGAACCCCCCACTGATTGAAGATTCACTTTATACATCGCAGCCCGAAAAATACACAGCAGTCATCAACCTATGAAAAGTCGAGGTGAGAATCATTGTTTGCCTACACGATGCGGCGATTATTAATGCTCATTCCTGTCCTCATTGGCATGACATTGATTACATTTTCAATAGTCCATTTAATCCCCGGGAATCCTGCTCAGGTTATACTTGGAGAAACAGCGACGGAAACAGCTATTCAGGATCTTGAACAGAGTATGGGGCTGAATGAACCATATCCGGTTCAATATGGTTTATATATAACTGATTTGCTTCAGGGAGACCTGGGCACATCGTTGCGGTCAAAAGCGGAAATTTCTGTGGAAATACTGCCAAAACTGGCAGCCACATTTGAATTAACTTTTTTTGCGATGCTCTTTGCTGTTGTTATAGGTGTAAATGCAGGGATTATCAGTGCCTGGAAACAGAATTCCTGGTTTGATTTTCTTGCCATGTTTTTTGCCTTATTGGGTGTGTCGATGCCGATTTTCTGGCTGGCATTAATGGAGCAGTGGGTATTTGCGCAGGAATTTGGCTGGCTGCCGGCATATGGACGCGAAGATAGCAGGGACCCGATTACCCCCATTACACATTTTTATGTCCTTGATTCGCTCATCCATTTGGATTTCCCCAGAGCGATTCAAACATTGAAGCATTTGGTTTTGCCGAGTATCGCACTCGGAACGATTCCAATGGCGATTATTGCCCGTATGACCCGTTCCAGCATGCTGGAGGTCATGAATTCCGATTATATCCGGACTGTTCGGGCTAAAGGATCAGGACAGTTTCTGGTCATTTACAAACATGCATTGAAGAATGCCATTATTCCTGTTTTGACGGTGATCGGTCTGCAAACCGGTGTGTTGCTGGGCGGTGCTATTTTAACGGAAACCATTTTCAGCTGGCCTGGTATTGGACGGTATGTCTATGATGCGATTACTTACAGGGACTATCCCGTCATACAGTCAGGTATTCTGGTGATTGCATTCCTGTTTGTCATTATCAATTTAATTGTTGATTTGCTATATTCCTATATCGATCCAAGGATTAAATATTAGGGGGATTTATATGAGTGTAGAGGAAAAAGATAAGCAATCAGAAGCGCAAGATACTGTGAATCCCGCAAAAGCAAATCAGCAGGCTGAAATGGAAATGATACCGGAAACATCACCATGGAAGGACACATTAAAACAGCTGCGAAAAAACAGATTTGCATTAGCGGGTTTAACCATAGTTATTATATTTATCCTAATTGGCATTTTTGCGCCATTAATAACAAGTTATGGCTATGATGATCAGGTGGTCGCAAATCGTTTGCAGCCGCCTTCAGGAGAGCATTGGCTTGGAACAGATGACGTGGGCCGCGATATCTTTACTCGAATCGCATATGGTGCAAGAATCTCGCTGCAGGTAGGTTTTTTTGCAGTTGTTGGCGCACTCGTGTTTGGAACGATACTTGGCATCATTGCCGGCTATTTTGGCCGCTGGATTGATATGCTGATATCGCGATTGTTTGATATTTTGCTTGCTTTCCCAAGTATCCTGCTTGCTATTGCGATTGTCGCCATAATTGGCGCTTCACTGCAAAATGCGCTGATTGCGATTGCGGTGATTAATGTGCCGATTTTCGGAAGGCTGGTGCGTTCAAAAGTCATCAGTCTGCGCGAGGAAGAGTTTATCATGGCAGCCAAAGCGCAGGGGATGAAAAACGGGCGGATTATCCTGCATCATATTTTGCCTAACAGTCTTGCGCCAATTATTGTACAGGCAACACTTGGATTCGGGACGGCGATTCTTGACGCCGCCGCTTTGGGATTTCTTGGGCTAGGCGCACAGCCGCCAACACCTGAATGGGGCGAAATGCTTGCCTCTTCAAGAGATTTTATTCAGCTGGCACCATGGACACTGATTGCACCGGGTCTTTGTATTATGCTTGTGGTGCTTGGTTTCAATCTGATTGGTGATGGATTACGTGATGCACTGGATCCGAAAATGAAACATTAATAAACTTTTACAGGAAAGACAAAGGTGAGATAGACCTTTGTCTTTTTATGTCCCGCCCTAACTGACAGTAAGTTTCCTGCAAAAACGCGTATGATCAACGAAGGTTCACTATGTCGAAAAATACTGTCTAATTATTAACAAGATTTACATACAAATTCTGAATCATTTGTTATAATAGTACTGAGCTACATAAGCAGGATGGGGCGGTGGCACCTTTGCTGCTCGTTACTTGACATGGTCATGTAAGCGGGGAGGGGGGGTGATGCCGTAAAATGATTACTTTGTATCAAGGCATAACGCTGATGATCGGCTTTGGCTCTTTGCTCATTGCCGTTATCACGTTGATTGTTTCGCTAACAAAAAAGTAATCCCCACCTGTGAATAACGGCATAGTGGGGGATTACTCTCTACCTTGCAACCGCAACTTCTTTGCGGCGTAGCTCAAAGAACTCCGACAGGCTAATGTCGGGGTTCTTTTTTAGTATTACGCTGTCTGCTTTTATTATATGCTGAAAGGGTTTGTATTGCAAGCAATTATTTTCAAAATCCCTTTTGTATTCAGTTTATCACATAACATCACAACATAAGTCGTTAGCTAAATTTCTGTAAAACACTTGTCTATTTCTGATTTAAGTATTATAATAATCATTGTGTCGGAATCAACATATTATTTGCGCTCGTAGCTCAGTTGGATAGAGCACTGGTTTCCGGTACCAGGAGTCGGGGGTTCAAGTCCTCCCGGGCGCGCTACTTTCAGACGGACAAGAACCAAAATTGGTCACGAAATGGTCACCTTTAGTCAATTAAAGCGAATGACCGTTCGTGTCCTTTTTTTGTTTTATAAATGCTGATTCTAAACTTTCGGCTACAGCTGATTGCATGTTTGGAAGCATATGTGAGTAAGTATCTAATGTTACCTGAATCGATGAATGGCCAAGTCGTTCTTGTACAATTTTTGGGTGCGTTTGCAGTGCGAATAACATTGATGCATGCGTATGCCGCAAATCATGAAATCGAATGCGCTCAACACCTACATCGGCAATGCATTTTTTGAATGACCTTAATAAGTTGCTGTGATACACATAATTACCGGTTGCTGTAGCTATAATCAAGTTGTCGTCTTGATAATCCTCACCAATCTCCATCTTGATACTTTGTTGTCGATTATAGTGACGCTTTAGTTCGAAAATGTCCGAATCAGATATAGCAATGGACCGGTAGCTTGATGTGTTTTTTAAATCTGCAATAACGCGTTTCCCTTCAACTCTTTTCAGAGAACGTTTAACGTGAATGGTTTTATTTTCCCAATCAATGGCGTCCCATTTTAAGCCTAAGATTTCACCTTGTCGCATTCCAGTAAATGCAGCTAAGTACCAAGCGATAAAGAAAGGTTCCTGCCGTGTGTAATCAATAAACTGCCGCAATGTATCCATATCCCAATATTTCATTTCTTTTTTGGCTACTTTTGCTGGTTCAACTGCTTTTGCAGCATTATGCTGTATATCTCCTGCCTTTAACCCGCTATCAAGCGCATTGCTTAAAATTCGATGGATGTGATGTATTGATCTTTTGGATAAGTCCCCTTTTTCGAGTAGCCCATCAAAAAACATCTGAACATCACGTGGTTTTAAATCAAATAATTTAATATTGCCAAGCGCTGGCTTGATATGATTGTTAATATAAGATGCATAGAATTCATAAGTTGAAGGAGAAACTCTTGTCTTTTTATGCTGCAGCCATCTATCTAAGTATTCATCTAATGTTTCAGATGATGGTTCTATATAAGTACCGCGTTGCAAGTCCGCAATCATTTCATTCATAGCTTTTTGTGCTTTTTTCTTGCTTGTGAATCCAGAGACACGTTTTTGTTTCCGTTTTTTTGTGACTGGATCCTTGCCAATGTCTAATATGAATGAATATTTATTACCACGCTTGATGATAGAGCCTTTCATCAATAACCTTCCTTTCATACATTTCTAATCGTTTTCGAGCAAATTCAAATTCAACATTGAACAAATTCATGATATCTGACGCTATGATTTTATAAAGGTTGTCCAACATAAAAGTTGGTACACAAAAATGGTAAGCAAAAAGATTCGCTTGCCACTCCTGTAAATCACGAAAAAGGTAATGCATAAAATAATGGTTGCCAACATGGATTAAATAGTGCCCAACTTCATGTCCAAATAACTGCCATTCTTTTTGTTTTGTGGATCTTTTGATGACTAATTCGTTGTCTATCCGGAAGCTAGTGCTGCCATAGTGAATAGTGAGGTTTAGCTTGTTGGCAATTTTGTTAATGTCTAGCTGATTTGGGTGACTAATGTTTAAATACCTATATAAATTACGCACGTAATCTTCGAGATGTGTATAGATAATAAATACCCCCAAAGTAAGAATGTATGTTCGTATTCATTTTACAAATAATGGTGTACATAATTTTGTACACCTTAATTAAATTCAACATAGACTTTGTTTGTTTCATCTACATGAAGTTTGCTGTTTTCTTTTATTTATTCCAGTATACTTAGCGGTTAACGTTTGCGATTTAGAAGCGATAACCTTCCAAACTAATCATCCTCTTTATTCTTAAATTTTATATATTTTATCATATTTATCGCTTCTTTACGTTCTTCCTCGGACATATTTTTCCAGTCATTGAACATCAATTCAGTTTCAGGATTATTTAATAAATCTTGTAATTGTGCTTCATCATCATCGTCGGCTATGTCTGTCCGACCTAATAAATAATCCACCTTCACATTATAAAAGTCGGCTATTTTTCGTATAAGTTCAATATCTGGTTCAACGTAATTATTTTCATAGTGAGAGTATCTTGCTCTCGATATACCCAAAGCTTGAGCTGCATGTTCTTGGCTTATATTTCGTTTTTTACGAAGTTCTTTCATCCTAGTTCCGAACACTTCGTTCTTGTTATCCACTGCCATCACCTCATCCACCTCCTATTATAGACTATTTGCGATAATATTTTTATCAATGATAAATATTTTTTCAAAAAAATGTTGACGATAGCAAATTTATCATTTATAGTGAAGATATGATAAATTAATTATCAAAAGAGGTGAAAAAAGTGAATCGAAGAATCTTGTTGCAACAACGAAAAGAACACAATCTTACTCAACAACAACTCGCTGAAAAGCTTGGTATATCAACTGTTTATGTTCGAAAGATCGAAAAAGGCGTTGTTAATCCGGGAAGAGTGACAATGGTTAAATACGAACACTTTTTTAATTCAGACATGAAAGAACTATTTCCGGATCTTTTTTTAAACTTTTATGATAAAAATATTATCAAAGATGCTTAGGAGGGTATAGAGATGTCTTTTGAAGACACCATCCGCCAAATAGTTCGTGAAGAAAATAGCAAACATCTAAAAGACATTAAACAATTACTTGATTCTCACGGCTATCACGAGCCGCCCAGGTTTTTAAAAGTCCCTGAAGCGGCTGAGATATTGAGAATAGGCAAAACAGCAACGTACGAACTTTGTCAACAGTCTGACCATAACGGGTTCCCGTGTATCCGGGAGGGTAACAAGATACGGGTACCGTACTCGTCATTGATGAAATGGATTGAACAACAAACAAAGCAAGCTAACTAAAGCTATGAATCTATCATACCACTAATTGAAGTCATAACGAATAAATAAAAAAGGACAAAGTGGGGAGGAAAAAGTGAATATCGGAAAATCACTGAAAGATATGAGGGAAAGAAATGGATTATCTCAGAAAAATGTTGCTGATGATCTGTTTGTGGACCAATCCATGGTATCAAAAATGGAGTTAGGTAAAAGAATGGCATCTGAAGAACTGGCAGGAAAAAGTGTCAATCGTTATAATGACGCGCAATATGGTTTTGAGGTAGCCAGGGCGATAGCTCAACACTATATAACTCCATTAATTAGGGGTAAAGCAGTCGAGTGGCACCGATTGACACTTAAAGAGATGTTTAAACACGAGGTGACTGAAGCAATCGATTGGTTCGATGAAATCAGGTTAATTAAGCAACCGGAGCATATAAACCAACACGAAAGGACTCAGATTTCTGAAGCTATTAAAGAATTGCTAGATGTCCAAGCAGTTACAAATTCATTTATTGTTAGACTTGAACAGGAATATGACATTTCTGTTAGGGATTGTATGAGGGATCGGGTGACTAAATGGAAATCTGAAGGGCTAATTAAATGAGCGATATTTTGCATGCTGAATTAACGCATGGAATAAAAAAATCCTTTACGAAAAGAGGAAGCAATATGAAAGAACTAAAATGGATTAAATTAGATATCTCCATGTTCGAAGATGAAAAAATAAAACTGATAGAGCAAATGCCAGAGGCAGATACCATTCTGGTTATTTGGGTGAAATTACTGGCGCAAGCAGGAAAAACCAATGCAAATGGCTATATCTATCTAAATGAAAATATTCCATACACGGAAGAG
>NZ_DATGTI010000192.1:0-6365 GCF_035301925.1 Lentibacillus sp.
GGCATCCTGATATTCGATGCGTTTTTGATCGGCATTGATCTGTGCATCTTTGGCCGGGCGACCGAGTTTCGGTCCGCTCAGGCGAATACCGTGGGTTTGACAGTATTTGCGGTTCTCCCGTGTGCGGTAGATTGTGTCTGCCAATACAGCTTCCGGGTAATGGCCATAGCGTTGTTTGTACTGTTCAACCGACGCCTGGAGCCCTTTGCCTTCGTGATACGGATTCCATGACAGCACATCCAGAAATGTATAGTCATCCACCAGACTCACCGACAATTTGGCACCGAATTCGACCGGTGCGTTCATCTTGCCGCGGACGATCGGGCGTACATGTGGCTGGCGGATACTGACGATGCGATCGTTGATGCCGGCCGTCTTTTCTTCAAACATTTTGCTTTGTTGGCGGTATAATTCCTGGATGACCAGCAGGTCGCGGTACTGACTCGGACTCAGGGCTGCCAATCCGTTTTTGTCGGCGAGTGCGCTGACGTGTTTCAAATTACGCCCGACTGGATTTGGACAAATACCAACACTTCCATTATAAAGGATTTTTTATGCCCTCAAACCGATATTTTGGATAATTCCCAATATTGGTAATATTATAGTATTATTTATGCAACACTAGTGAAATTTTTTGATGAATTTATCAAACGTACACACCATTTGCCTGCTTATATCTAAAAGTAAGGACCGGCCCGCCAAGGATATTTTCAAATCCATATTAAACTTTATGGTGACTGATATCTACGGTTTTATTGTTTTCCTTAATCGTCCATATCACCAGTGGTATCAATATCAATGATAAGATACCTCCTGTGAGCGACAACATTTCGAAGCTGGATCCGGCGACGACCATTCCTGACATGGCTCCGCCTGAAGCTCCACCGAGAGCGATGAATACATCCACAGTTCCCTGTGTCTTAGCACGGGTGGCAGTTGCTGTCGAATCGACGATCATTGCTGTACCACTAATCAAACCAAAGTTCCAGCCAAGGCCCAGTAAAATCAGGGCGATAGCTACGAGAATCATTGATTCTCCGGGAGAAAAGGCTGCAATGAGACCTGAAGCAAGCAATGTCACTCCAGCTGCAATTGCCACGAAAGGGCGTCCGAGTTTATCAACGAGTATCCCTGTTAAAGGTGATGGCAGATACATCGCCGCAATATGAAAGCCAATCACGAGTCCCACTGCACGCAGACTATGCCCATGATCGCCCATATGTACAGGCGTCATTGTCATAATCGCAATCATTACAATCTGGGTGAGCACCATGATGAACGCACCTGTCATAATCGTTCTTTTATTAATCTGTCGGGGTACAGGCACTTCCTCCGTTTCAACTGTTTCGGCTGCCGACTGATGCTCATTGAGTTTCAAAGAAACCATGAACGGGTCAGGACGCAGGAAGACAAATAAAAACAGCCCGGCGGTTATGAATGCTGCTGCCGAAAGGATAAAGGGACCGGCCAGTTCCGGTACTCCGATGGAAACAGCAAAACCCCCCATAACATCAACCAGATTCGGCCCGGCTACCGCACCAAATGTGGTAGAGAACATTGCGATACTCACTGCCGTTCCACGCTGTTTTACCGTTGCCAGGTCGGTTCCTGCGTAACGCGCCTGTAAATTTGTTGCCGTACCGGCACCGTATATGAGCAGGGATATGAATAATAATAACACACTGTTGAAAAGCGCTGCAATCACAACTCCGGCTGCACCAATCCCACCTGTGATAAAACCTGTTGCGAGTCCTGTGCGTCTCCCAAAACGGTTTGATAATCTTCCGACCGCGAGTGCCGCACCGGCTGAGCCTAAAGTAAACAATGCCGCCGGCAATCCGGCAAGCGCATTTGTACCCAGCATTTCTTCAGCAAGCAGAGCACCTACAGTAATTCCTGCGGCAAGCCCGGCGCCTCCAAAAATTTGGGAGATCACGACGACAATCAAAGTGCGTTTATATAACTGCTGTTGTTTTTCCGGTGAATTTATGTAATTGCTTATCCCATCATTCTTTTCTTTCATAAAACTGCTCCTCCTTCCAAATTTTAAATTGAGTAAAATAAACTTTTTCTACAGATAGATTAAAAACTTTACATATAGAATTGTACAACTTATAATTCGAGTAATCAATAAATTAGTTGAATAGGTATAGGAGGGATTAATTTGGAGCAAAGAGAATTTAAAGATACGGTATACGGACACTTCGCAAAAATCAGTAAAGCGCTCGCCAGTCCGAGACGTTTTGAAATAATTGATTATTTATCACAGGGGACGAAAACGGTGGAAAAATTATCAAAAGAGACTAAGATGTCTGTAGCGAATACCTCCCAGCATCTTCAATCATTGCTGGAGGCGAAACTTGTCAAATTCCGTAAAGAGAAGAATTTTGTATATTATTCGCTTGTCGATGACAATGTAGGACAGGTTGTACTGATGATTAAAGGACTCGCGGAAAATAATTTCAGTGATGTAACAAAAACAAGAAAAGAATACATTGAAAAAAGTGAAAAAATTCAAATGATTGAACTTAAAGACATGCTGGAGGAGATACAGAACAAAACTGCCGTTTTGATCGATGTCCGACCCCGGGATGAATTTGACAGTTACCATATTTCAGGAGCAACATCCATCCCGGTAGACGATCTCGATACCCATATAGAATCTCTTCCCAAAGATAAGAAAATCATTGCTTATTGCAGGGGACCATATTGTGTTTTTGCCTCCCGGGCTGTAAAGCTTCTGAATGAGAGAGGTTATGAAGCTTATCGTATAGAAGAAGGCATCAATGAATGGAAAGAGTTCAAGTATATTCATCTGCCTTAATATATAGATGAAAATAGTTATGATTTTAAAGAAGGAGAATTGTTGATGGCAAGAGACCAGATTTATGATGTGATTGTTGCAGGAGCCGGACCGGCAGGAATGACTGCGGCAGTTTATGCATCACGTGCAAATTTAAATACGTTAATGATAGAAAGAGGTGTGCCGGGCGGCCAGATGGTGGACACGGAAGAAGTAGAAAACTATCCGGGTTTTGATCACATTCTGGGTGCCGATCTATCAAATAAAATGTTTGAACACTCAAGAAAATTCGGTGCAGAATATGCATATGGCGATATCAGTAAAGTGGAAGACTATGGTGACTATAAGCTGATTATTGCAGGAGATAAAGAATATAAAACACGTTCGCTGATCATTTCAACAGGTGCCCAGTTCAAAAAAATGGGAATTGAAGGTGAGAGTGAACTGACAGGACGCGGAGTATCATACTGCGCTGTATGTGATGGTGCTTTCTTTAAAGAGAGAGAACTTGTCGTCATCGGCGGTGGGGACTCTGCAGTGGAAGAAGGCATGTACTTAACACGTTTTGCCGACAAAGTGACCATAGTTCACCGCCGTGATAAATTACGTGCTCAGAATATTCTCCAGGAACGGGCGTTTAAAAATGAAAAAATGGATTTCATATGGGACACCGTGGCGGAATCGATTAACGGCACAGAAAGAAAAGTGAGCAGTGTGACACTTAAGAATGTGAAGAGTGGGGCGAAATATGACCATTCGATTGATGGTGTCTTCATTTATATCGGTATGGTGCCGCTCAGTGAACCTTATCAATCACTCGGTATCACTAACGCGGAAGGCTATATATCGACTAACGAAAAAATGGAAACAGATGTACCCGGTATTTTTGCAGCAGGCGACATACGTGCAAAAGAGCTCAGACAAATTGTTACAGCGACCGGCGATGGCAGTATCGCAGCAGAAACTGCCATCAAATATGTTGAAACACTTTCAGAGAAACTGAGTACTTCTGTCAAATAAAACTTTCAGCCGGATTACAAAAATTTTGAAAAATGATAAAATGACGATTTATCTTGATTGATGAATAGCCATTGTTTATTTTTTTCAATCTGAAAATATTTCTTAAATGGGACAGGAGAATGACGATGTATGACATAGTTATAGCAGGTGCCGGGCTGACCGGCTTAAGAATTGCAAAAAAATTAGCACAAACAGATATTAAATTTTTAATGATTGAAGCAAAGTCTTCAATGGGAGGACGTATACAATCGGACTACAGTACAGCAGCTTCTGCCTATTTCGATTTGGGTCCTACATGGTTCTGGCCGGATTTCCAACCCAATATGAAACAACTGCTGAATGAACTCAACTTGAAAAATTTTGAACAATTTTCAGGTGGCGACCACACTTTTGAAAATCCTCACGGAATGATCCGCCATTTTAAGACGGATATGCCCGCATCAAGCAGGATAACAGGTGGTATGAAGTCACTGATTGAAGCAATGCAGAAACAAATACCTTCTGAAAATTTTATGCTGAATATCGAGTTAAAACAACTTAACCTGCTGGACAATGATGAAATTGAAATGACAGCCGTGAATAAAGAAAATAAAGACGTTTCATTCGTCACTAAATCTGTTGTACTTGCCATGCCGCCTAATATCATCCAGAAAAACATTTCTTTTGTACCTGAACTCGCAACAATTACACAGAAAAACCTTTCCATTCAAAGAACATGGATGGCATCACAGGCCAAGATAGTCGTTATTTATGACCGTCCCTTTTGGAGAGATAATAATTTAAGCGGCACAGCAAATAGTCACCGGGGGCCGTTACAGGAAATACACGATGCTTCACCAGAAAATAATCACACGGGAGCTTTGTTTGGGTTCTTCGGCCTGTCGCCTCAAGAAAGAAGAAGACTCGGGGAACAAAAAATCTACAAACTGGTCATTGAACAGCTGACCCGCCTGTTTGGAAAGAAAGCTGCGGATTATAAAGATATTCTATATAAAGACTGGTCACAAGATGCTTTTACGGCAATAGAAAAAGATTCTGTTCCGATGACACAACTTCCGCCATATCAACCAATTGATAATGATGAAATATGGGGAAACCATTTATTATTTGCAAGCACAGAAACGAGTGCAATTTCAGGAGGACATGTAGAAGGTGCATTAAATGCAGCAAACGATATTCTGTATAGAATAACATGAAAATTGTCTTATGTAGCCCCACAGATCATGTATGATATCAGCTCCGTAGTGGATTACAATACGGTTTATTTGAAATGATAAATAAGATAGGCGAATCGAACTTTTTTTGGATTTCCAATGTATAAAATGACTTCCTTTAAAAATGGGATGGATCAACATTCACCCGATTAACTATTCCCTTTTATCTTGAACTTCTGTCAAGATTTCGGACACATTAAATCAAGACGATGCGATTTTTGCTACTGATTTTTCCTGACATGTTTAAAATTCAAATGCTGGATAACGTCATTATCCGGCATATTTCTTCTCGAATGCGATCGGTGAAAGATAACCGAGATATGCATGGATTCTTTCGTAATTATAGAAACTGACAATATATTCGAGTATGCTTCTGCGTGCTTCTTCGCGTGTCTGATAGCGCGCAGGATGAATCAGTTCTTTCTTGATAATGCTGTGAAAAGACTCGATGCAGGCATTGTCATAACAGTTGCCCGTGCGACTCATACTTGTCGTGATGTCATGTTCACGCAGTAATGCTTGATAATCCAGGGCGGCATACTGGCTGCCCCGGTCTGAATGATGAATCAAGCCCGCGGTGGGCGTCTGTGTCTGGAATGCACGTTTCAATGCCTGAATGACGAGCGCTTGTGTCATTCGATCGCGACCGTGTCATCTGAGATGGACCCTTCGTCAGTCGCCTGACGGATGACGGACGCCTGCGCCTGTTCCAAAATATTCGTATCACTCAATTTTGTCACCAAACGAGAAAATGTGGCCTCGGAAGGTACCGGATCATCGACACGGAATCCACAATCCATTTTAAACGCAATATCATCCGTCAACCGGCGCGCGAGGTCTTTGACGGTCGGGATGCGTTCGACAAAGCGGATGAAATAGGCCGTTATCGTGGCCGGATAGTTCACGGATTCCGGCGCACCATACCGGGATTGTTTCATCACGGCATGATAAATCATATCCAAATCAATGCCGGCCATGATGGCGGCATACTTTTGGGTGGGTGCCATGTCATATAATTCTTGAATGCTAAAAAAGCTTTCTTGTCGTATAATGGTCATAAGGAGCACTCCTTCAGTCTTTTTATGGTCCTTTCGACAATTACCATTATACAGGATTTGGGGAGGTGCTCCCTTTTTTATATTTTGTACCCCTTGCGGGACAAGGGCTGAGAATTATAAAATTGATTCATTTATAAAGCATTCAGAAAAGAGGAAACATAATGAGTTCAAAAGAATCTACAGATGCTTTTTCTCTGCGTTCAATAATTTCCTTATTCACTTTAGTAATAGTCATAGGCATATTGATCTGGGTGAGTTTTAATGTAAATA
>NZ_DATGTI010000193.1:0-10725 GCF_035301925.1 Lentibacillus sp.
CAAATTCCGGAGGTGGGGGAGCGAAGCGAAATGGAGAAAGAATTAAAGCAACATAGTTGGCGAAAAGACAAAATCCCATTTGTGAATCAGACACAGCCATTTCATGAATTATGGGGTGAATAAGTCAATGTTAGACATCGTTTTAACGGTGTTTTTTTATGTATAGTATTCACGTTTTTTGCAATCCCTGACACTCTATTCAATTATTTGATTGATGTTGTACATGGTATAGTGCTTGGGTGCGTTCAGTGACTAAACACTTGCAAGCAGATAACGAATTGGATAAACCAAACTATTTAAGCGAAGTTTTGTTGAGTCAGCACGGAGGACACGCGGAAATGGCGAAACAAAACAGCCCCCACACGAACTGAGAAAGGCAGGTGAAAACATGCCCAAAACCAAAAAGCAGATCATCAAACGTCTGCAGCCATTGGATATTCAGATACTCAAACATTTATATGATTACCGGGCACTGAGCACTGAACAAATCAGTAAATTCCATGACATGACGATGCCCTACACTTATCGCAAATTAAATATCTTGCGCAACACCGGCTACATTAAGTCAGAACCAATACGCGGCTATATCAAAAGCCAAAGCCGGCAGGGAAACTACCACCGCATCAGCGAGGCTGGCATAGCCTGCTTGCGAAAGCAGGGCTATCCTGTTGAGCGTCGGGCAGACGACTTACGCGTAAGACGATTCCATCTGCCGTTTGTCCTCTCGACGAACAACATTCTGGTCAAATTGGAGCAGGCAGGATGGACAGTACAGGACAGCCGGAATGTGAAACGGCAATATAACCTGAACCGTTCCAGCAACGTGCAGGGCATCATCACAAGCCCGGCCGGTCCGGCATTCACCATTTACACGTTTATGCACAGCACATCGGCGAAAAATCTGGCGAAAATCATCCGGGAAATGGACCAGCACCAATCCGATGTCACAACCAAAACCGGCGAGCGTTATTTTGACGCTTATGCCTTCTTTGCCAGGGGACAGGAAAGCTATGATCAGGTTGTAAACCGCCTGTTGGACAGCCGGGCCATACGGGAGTGCGAGAGTCTGAAAGTCTTTCCGCAGACATTCGGCATCCAGTATCTCTTAACGTTCCGTGCAAGTGAAACCGCGTTGCAAAAGGAATCGGAACATCAATTTAAAAATGACCTGAGTTTCATGTCTGACCATACAAATTCTGAAGGCAGGCACCACCCGGAAGGCCTCAACCAAATCGTGCAGTATCAGGGTGACGAAATGTACTTTATCAATTTGCTGGATACGGATGTTGTCAAAATCAAACATATCCTGCAATACCGGAAAGACCGGTATGAACGGGATGGACGCAAGGTACTCGTTTTAACACATCCGGGGTTGCGCCCAAAACACGAGGAATTGCTGCAGCACGTACATCACGTGGAATTTTTGGACGTCAGCACAGACTTTATGAATCAAGCCTTATTAACCAAAACCAATGAAATGGAGGCTCACAAATGATAGCCGAAGAGAAAAATGCTTATCCGACATATAACGTTATGCCGGAACTAAAAAGGATAACCAGCCTTACGTATGCCGAGCAGTCACTAAATTATGAACTGGAAACATTCCGGCCCAAAATCCAACAACGCATACTCCAAACCATGAAAACTCTGATGGCAGATGAAATGGCTTATGTATTATCCGTCGAGAATCTGAAGCGTAGTAAATCTCTTAATAAATAACACGATAAGGGGGATAAAAAAACCTAAATGGAAAAGTGCTCCTTAAGCTCCGTTTCTCTTGTCCGGAAAAAACAGCTATACAGTATGTCAAAGGTACCAATTCGTCCCCATTTATTTGAACCCAAATATGGATATACAAAAAAGCTTCCAATTTGGTAACCTTATTGTAAGAATTTATAATTTGCCAAAAATTAAAACGGATGTGGAGGTGACCCTTTAGAAAGAAAAAGATTTTAAGATATAAGGAATGAGGGAGGACGAGAATTGAAAAAAACATTTATACCTCTTATAACTTTAATAGTTATTATGTTTGTCGGATGTGAAGCCAATGATCGGGATAATGCTGATGCTAATCAAGAAAAGGCGGAAGGTAATAAAGGGAATGCTGAAACAGTATATGTAAACGGAAATATTTATACGGTAGATAATGCCTTTTCAAAAGCAACCGCAATGGCCATTAAAAATCGTAAACTAATCTATGTTGGTAATGACGAGGATGCTGATAAGTATGTTGGCCCGGATACAAAAGTTGTTAATTTAAAGCAGAAAACGGTGATCCCGGGATTGAATGATGGACATATTCATTACACTTCACTTGGAACTAAACTGCTCGAAATTGATGCTTTCAATAAACCTAAGGAGGAAATATTAAACCTGGTACAGGAAGAAGCAAGTTCGCTTGAACCTGGCGAATGGATATTAGGGCGGGGATGGAACCACGAACTCTGGCCTGACGAAAAGTTTCCTACGAAAGAGGAGCTTGATCAAGTTGCACCTGATAATCCAGTTGTACTGACAAGGGTGGATGGGCATTCGATTTGGGTAAACTCCAAAGCACTAGAAATTGGCGGCATAACCAAAGAAACTCCCAATCCTCAAGGGGGTGAAATAATAAGGGATGACAATGGTGAGGCAACAGGGGTTCTTGTTGATGCTGCACGCAGTTCAGTTACATCCAAAATTCCGTCCTATAGTAAACAAAGAATCGCAGAAGCACAAGTGAAAGCGCAACAGCAATTATTCTCAAATGGTATTACGAGTTCTTCCGATGCCGGTGCTGATTTACAAGAAATAAATATTATGAAAGAACTTTACAAAAAGGACCATTTAAAAGTTAGGTTAAATGTAATGATATCAAACTCCATGGGTGAAGTTGGAGAGGGGCTCGCCTATTACCTTGAGAACGGACCGGAAGTAGGTCTATTTGATAATCGTTTAACGATAAGATCCGTAAAACTTATGGCTGACGGAGCATTAGGATCAAGAAGTGCAGCACTAATGGAAGATTACAGTGATCGTCAAGGGCATAAAGGAAATTATATCTATTCCGATGAGGAAATTTATAACCTTGTCAAAAAATCACGTGAGAATAACATTCAGGTAGCCACACATGCAATAGGGGATGGTGCAGTCCAACAAGTAATAGATGCTTACGAGAAAGTATTAAGCGAGAATCCACTAGATGATCATCGCTGGCGAATAGAACATTACCAAATATCTAATGCAAGCCAAATTGAAAAAATGGTTGAGCTTGGTATTATCCCATCAATGCAGCCTACACATGCAACGTCAGATAAAAATATGGCTGAGGATCGTCTTGGCCCAGAAAGAATAAAATATAGTTACGCTTGGAGAAAAATTATTGATGCTGGCTCACATATTATTGGTGGCTCAGATGCTCCGGTGGAACTAATCAATCCTTTCCACGGAATATATGCAGCTGTTACAAGGATGGACCGTGATGGGAATCCTCCTGGAGGTTGGTATCCAGAAGAAAAAATGACTAGGGAAGAAGCTCTTAGGTCTTTTACAACCTGGGCAGCAGAAGGAAGTTTTGAAGAGGATATAAAGGGTAGTCTGGAACCTGGGAAGCTGGCTGATTTTATCGTTATTGATAAAGACATTATGGAGATCCCGGAGGAACAATTGAAAGATATTAAGGTGCTCTCCACAGTTCTTGGTGGAGAAACTGTATACGAAAAATAGATGACTAGAATCAAACATTTTAATAAAGGTAATTCTTTATAGTACCGCTTCATGCGGTGCTATTTTTATGTTAAAATTTCTGAGGTGATAACCATGCTTATGACAATAGCCATTCTCGGCCTTATGCTGGCCGTTACCGGAATCACACTCATGTTCCAGGAAATATTTATCCCAGCCCCACTGCTCACAGTAAGCGCAGGGGGCATTATTTTATCGTTTTATGTGATTAGTATAGCCGTCAAAAAGACAAATCCAAGCAAGGCAAACCGGCTGATGGCTTTTACCATAACGTTGTTTATTGTCTTAACCATGGCAAGCCTTGCCTTTGAACTTTGGCTATGGGAACAGATGGTGACCGGAGAATTCATGATGAAATTGACACTCGTCCTGTTTGGGATGCTTGGACTCTATTTGAACGTCATGGTCATGCGTGCGTCATCCGCCTATCGTAAAAAGCGGGGAAACCAACGCATTACGGAACAACCGGAAGAGGGATATACGGAATATAAAAAAGACCTGAAGCAGTCAAAAAGCAAAAAAAGCGATGAGATTGTGACGGTGCTGGGCAACTCGTTGGAACATAGCGATGTGCCGATCGTCTGGAAAGGCAAAGACATGTTCACCCATATGCTGGTGGTCGGTGCCACTCGTTCCGGTAAAACCGCTTCCGTCTTGGAGCCGATGATTTATCAGCTGTTGCTGCAGAAGAAGCAGGGGAAGAAACTGGGTTTATCAGTTGTCGAACCTAAGGGTGAATTCGCAGAGAAAGTAAAAGACTTCTGTGAAGAAATGGACATTCCCTACATCTACATTGACCCCACCAGCCCGGATACCGATAAATTCAATCCGATGGAAGGCAACGTGGAAGACGTGGTGGAAGGCACTGTCATTGTCCTGCGCGGCTTATTCGGCAAGCAGGACGCATTTTTTGCCAATGTACAGGAACTGGCAGCCCGTAATGTCACGCGGCTTCTCAAAGAATTGAAAGGCGACGAAGTGGATCTGATGGAAGTGCTGGAAACATTGAGGGACCTAGAACTCCTGCAGAAACGGACCAGTGAACTGAGACAGCGGGACGGGGAAACTGATCTTGTCCATTCCATTGAGCACGAACTGCTCGGCAGCATGGCAGAGAAATACAAGCAGTTTGTCATTGGCCTGCGGGCACAGCTGGAGAACATCACCAGTAATGAACTGCTGAAAAACGTCATGACCGGTAAAAGCGACGTGGAAGTCGATGAACACTTTGCCAATGATGGGGTGCTCATCGTCAACACAGCCCTTGGCACACTTAAAAAGGCCGGGGATGCATTTGGACAGTTTTTAGCGCGCCCATAAGGACAATTAAGAAATAGCTTCTGGCAAAAGCTCGGGTAAAGATCGCGACAAAACCCGTCATCACCCGGCTTACCCTAATGGGAAACCAAACGGGGAACATAGCATGTCGGGAAAGCCATAAGTTACCAAGTTATCATGGTACGACTGAATGGCAAGATGAAAAGTCATAAATAAGGGTGAAAGCTAGACTGCTTGAAAGACAGTCCGAGGGGATTAATGGCCATCTATAACGAAAGATAGCTAGAAACGTTATACAGTCACAAATGAAAAGATACTGATTTTCGTTAAAGCAATGTCATTTATTAGAAAGATTGCATTGGACGCGATCCTTGACTGACCAACCTTGATAAAAGGAAAAGGGCGAACGTCTCATCCGATATTATGACGTGCCGATTCTTAATTGCACTAAATGGGGATTACCTAAGTCGGAACGCCTGTAAAGGTAAAACAAGAATCGTTGTTTGAATATCCGATAAGGTAACGGAGTTTCCATAGTAGTCCGAGGTAAGGAAATCTTACCACATGGCGAAGGGAAACAGCTTATCATGTCTAATACAAAACAGGGAAGGAGCGTGAGGCTCTATGAGAAGCCCACAAGTAGTGTTAGACAATCTAGCGTTGAAATCAAATCGAAAAGGCTACAAATATCGAAGATTGTATCGCAATCTATACAATGAAGAATTTTATCTCTTGGCATATTCCAATATTTACGCTAGGGAAGGAAACATGACCGAGGGAATAGACGGCAAGACCATTGACGGAATAAGTACGAATCGAATCCAAAAGCTGATTGACAAAATAAGGGACCGGAGTTATCAACCTGCACCATCCCGAAGGGTCTGTATCTCGAAAAAGAATGGCAAAAAATGCGTAACGGGAATTCCAGCATTTGAAGATAAACTCGTTCAAGAAATTGTAAGGATGATTCTGGAAAGCGTTTACGAAGGAAGGTTCAATGGCTCCTCACACGGTTTCCGTCCCAACAGAAGTTGTCACACGGCGCTTGATCGGGTCCAAAAGTCGTTCCGCGGCATTAAGTGGTTTATTAAGGGAGATGTGCACAGCTTTTTTGATAGCATGGATCATCATGTTTTAATCGGGCTTTTGAGAAAAAGAATTGACGATGAATCATTTATTGACCTTTTATGGAAATTCTTGAGAGCCGGTTATCTGGAGGATTGGACGTACCAGAAAACGTATAGTGGCACACCTAAAGGTGGGATTATAAGCCCAATACTCGCAAATATATACCTTAATGAATTTGACTGGTATATGAAAAGCTATAAAGACTGGTTCGATAAAGGAAAAGCCCGAAAAATCAACAGAGAATACAAATCCCTGCAATCCCGCATCTATAAGACACGGAAACGCTATAAAACAATGTGGGATCAATTTACGGAACGAGAAAAAGAGGAAGCGTTAAACAATATAAAAGAAATGAGAAAACAGCTTCAGAAGTTACCTTACAAAGAAGCAATGGACGAGGATTTTAAACGACTTCAATATGTGAGATATGTCGATGACTTCTTAATCGGGGTAATTGGCAGCAAGAAGGATTGCACCCGTATAAAAAGAGATATAACAAACTTCTTAAAGAAGGAATTAAAGCTGGAATTATCACAAGAGAAAACGTTGATAACCAACAGTCGTAACAGAGCGCGTTTCCTCGGTTATGACGTTATCGTCAGCCGGGACCAGGAAAGAATACGTAAAACCAAAAATGGAAATACACAACGCACGCTGGGTTTGGTTTGCCAGCTTTTGGTGCCGCACGAGGCATGGCGAAAAAAGCTGTTCGATTATAAGGCTATGGTCGTCAATCCAAAAACAAAGGAGTGGAAACCGGTTCATCGC
Source organism: Lentibacillus sp. (assembly GCF_035301925.1). GTDB lineage: Bacteria > Bacillota > Bacilli > Bacillales > Amphibacillaceae > Lentibacillus. The sequence continues at coordinate 6,898 of NZ_DATGTI010000193.1, forward strand.
ACACACCTTGTAAAAAACGATGATCTGGAAATACTGCGAACTTATAACGCTGAAATCATGGGAATGTACAACTATTATAAGTTGGCGGTAGATAGCACGAAATTGGATAGTTTTAAACACATCATGGAATACAGCATGTACAAAACATTTGCCAACAAGTATAAATCCAGTGTGAGCAAAATACGAAATCGTTATAACATCAATGGCCATTTTGGGATTCGATACCAGACCAAAAAAGGAACAAAAACGGCGTACTTCTATTGGCGCGGATTCAAAAGCCAGAGAAACGCTTTGGACAACAAACATTCAGTCGATGAATTGCCGAACACTTACAAATTTCATAGTAGCCGAACTGGTTTGATCAAGAAACTTTCAGCGGCTATATGCGAATGGTGCGGTAAGAAAGACAATTCAATCGAAATCCACCATGTACGTAAGCTGAAAGACTTGAACGGTAAGAAAAGGTGGGAAAGACAGATGATCGAACGCAACAGGAAAACAATGGCGTTATGTCATCAATGTCATACTGCCCTACATCAAGGTAAGCTAGATTGATAGGCGGAGAGCCACATACGCTGAGAGGCGTACGTGTGGTTCGGGGAGAAGTTCTTGGAAACCTGTCATGGAAACATGATAAGGCGCTGGGTTCTTACTCCACATAATGCATCTGCAAAATGGCACTTTTCGCAGACCAGGTACTGAAGACACACGGACACCGCATTTTATGGTGATTGATGAGTACAAGCGCTACATCAATCCGCAGGTGGAGATATTTCTTTCGCTTGCCGCATCTTATAAGGTTTCCAGTATATTAGCCTCCCAATCACTCGGTCAATTGGAAGTGGAAGCGGGCGATATCAGCCCCCGTGCCATGAAGCAGGCGATTATGACCAACTGCCGGAACAAACTATGCTTTAATGGCATCGGCTATCAGGATGCACAGGAATTTGCGGATGAATTCGGGAAGGACAAAATTATGCTAAGGCAGTCAACATACAAACATCGGATCTTTATGCCAAACCTGTTTCCGGATTCTTACCGGGATACGGAATCAGAAGAATACCGGTTTGATCCAACGGACATCATGGATAATCTGCCGAAGTATAGTTTTATTCATAAAGTGATGTATGAAGCGGCCATGCAGAAGCCGTCGTTGGCAAGAGGGAATCTCGTACCGGCTGATTGGAGGGAAAAGAAAGCATGGGAAGACAACCGACTATTACTAAGGTTAAATAACGTCGTGAGAAAAACTGGGGCTGGGACAATCCGGCAAATGAAACGCATTTCTAACAACAGTAAAAATTCTAGAGCAAACTATCACGATCCAACAAAAGACGTTTCAACGGGTGATGAGTTATATTGGGATCCCACAACAGCAGCAACAGTGGATACAAAAGCTGTTTCAAATAACTTTGATAATACAGCAGCTGATGAATCGAGGAAGGCAGAGCAAGCAAAAGAAATAAAAAATTCTCTTCCTAACAAAGCCGAGAAAGCGGAGTCCTTACCAACCAGCCAATCAGAATTACAGCAGGATAAAGAATCAACACATGAATATCAACCCAATAAGAACTTGAACACGGTGAAACCGAAACAAAAGGCATCGGGTGACGGCTTTTGGGATTAGAAAGCTCTCCAACATAGGAGGGAGTTTTTTATATAGATTTACATTTATATGAAAGGAGAAATAGAAATTGGAAAAATACCCATTCAACCATGCTTATGGGAGTTTACTTTACAGAGAAGAAAATTATCATTTTCGATATAAGGGGTTACGTGCAGCAGTAATTAACTTATTCCATGTTCCGGGAGAAGAATGCTTTTTTGAATGTTGTATTCATGAAAATAGCAAATTCTGGAAAAACCTGCCACAGGAAGGATGCAAGTTTAGTAGTATCAGTAAGGAGTTATTTCAGAAATTTGGTGTGCAGCCATCTGGTACAGGTTTCTTCAAAACCAAAGAGGAAGCCTTGCAAAATGCCATTACAATTATTGAAAAAATACTTGAGGTCTATGAGAACGACATGCTAAAGGGAATGGGGAACAATAAAGAATAACACGACATAGTGAAAAGCTACTTTCGTAAATCTTTGAAATGTCGAGAAAAACAGCGATATTTTGAAAAAACCGAAATAAATAGAGGGAGGAGCGATGAACAATGGCAGAAGAATTGAACGAAAATATCATGATTGAAGGGTTTGACCCAGCCAGAATGGTGGACCAGGAACAGGATCACAGGATGGAAAACTGGATGACGATTTACGGAGCCTATCAGAACAGCAAAATCCTCTATGCCCCGATTTCAGGCATTGAAAAAGTGGGACCGGACGGGGAAGAAAAGAAAGCCTGTGCAGTCGTTCGTGTCGGTTCCATCCGTGGCCTGATTCCACTCGAGTTCACCGGAGCGGAAAATCTCCGGCATCTGCGTGCCATGACCGGTCAGGATATTGCGTTCATGGTACTCAATTACGATCAGGAAAATGGCTTGTTTACCGGCTCCCGGACAAAAGCATTGGAGAAGATGGCCGATATCACCCTGCGTAAAATTGAGGAAGGTGACGTCATCCCTGCCGTTATTCGGCATGTTGGCGATGATTATATGCTGGGTGACATCGGCGGGATTCAGGTATTTCTCCCGATTTCGGAAATCCGCTATGGGTGGATTGATGATATCCACGAGGAGTTTAAAACGGGGGATGCGCTGAAGGTCAAAGTCATCGCCATTGACAGGGATAAGAAAGAGGTGCAGGTGAGTGCCAAAGCATTGCAAGAGAACCCATGGCCGGATTGCGTCAAACGGTATCAAAAAAACGGCGAATACGTTGGCATCGTTTCCGGTGTACGGGAATATGGCGTGTTCGTCCGTCTGGAACCGGGCGTGGATTCCCTGTCCAGCCACTTGAAATTTCAAAACGTCCAGAAAGATGACCGGGTGCTGGTACGCGTTGACAACATTAATACGGAAAAGGAACAAATCCGGACGCGTATTACCCGCGTTTTATAAGGGGGAATGAACGATGTCAAGTCCATTTTCAATTGAGCATCCCTGGACATTGCACTGGCAGCGGCTGCCGTCCAATCTGAAGACCATCCATTATGTGAATGATAAGTCCCCTAAAGAAAGGGCGGCTTTGGATGCGTTGGCCAAAGTCGGGATCATCGGAGGAAAACAACTCTTCCGATTATTCCGGCTTCAGAAGAAACGGTTGAAACAGATGGTACGAGAACAAAAGATCGTTCGCCATGAATTGCATGTTAACAAGCAGATTATTCCTGTCTATACGTTGGGGCAGACGGGCGCGATTATGACAGACGTTCCCTATGAACCGAATTATTGGGTGATTTATCAAACAAGAGATGTGTTAAAACGTCTTTTGTTTTTTGAGTTGTATCAATACTTTCATGGATCAACTATTATGCCCGCGCCAGAACCTTTTGTCGGTGCAATCGAATTAAATGGAAAACCGTTGTATATATACGTTTCCCGTGGAGACGTCAAAGATTTATTAATATATTTAAAGTGGAAAGGTAGGTCATTTAATGAGCGTCTGATTATCATTACTGAATCAATGAAACACATCGAGCCCTTGAAAATGTATGCAAAAGATATGAAATTACGAATAACAACCGATCAGGATTTAATGGCAGATAAAACGGATATTCAAAGCATGTTTTACTTCTTGGATAAACAGGGTGAATGTGTAAAAGAAGCATAGTATGGTTGAACCACATGAGCATGTCGATGAAGGTTCAGCGTTAAGTTGATCTTTTTTGGACATGTTTTTGTGTTCGAATGGAGGGTTAGGATGAAACATGCATCAGATGAAC
>NZ_DATGTI010000194.1:0-5133 GCF_035301925.1 Lentibacillus sp.
TCAATTATATCATATTCAACAGCCGATTACTGATTTCCGGCACACGCTTCATCAGACGAAATTCGGCAATTATTTTAAATATGCTTTGATTCAGATAGCTTTCGTTCAGACAATACCGGGGACCTATCATAGGCGGCTTTACCATAATACCCGCGCTGACCGGTACGATTATTCTGATCTTCAGCATCAGCCTGATTATGATAGTACACAGAAAGCCGGAATTTGTTACCTGATCCGGTAAAGACACGCGGCAACAATCCAACTTGTTCCTTCGAGTTTTGATACCTTATTCAACTGAGATTCTTACTACATTCCGATGACTTGTTTTGCTTCGTCTTCTTCTACTACAGAAACAGAGATGAGCAAGCTTCCTCCTATACAGATGACTACATTTAGAAGAAGCCCCCATAAGCCACTGGCAATCCCAAGCAAGGTGACGTCAAAAATCGTCATAAACGACGCAACCAGTGTCCCTGCCAGCATCCCTGCAAAGACCGCTTTACAGTGCAGCCGATTCCAGTAAAGCCCAAGGATCAGACCCGGCGAAATCTGAATCAAAAGTTCAAACTTCAAAATAAAGATTTGATACAATGTGGCAGGCGGAAACCAAGCGACCAAAATCAGGATGCTCACTGCTACAACACCTGTCAGCTTGCCTACAAGCAATTTTTTATGCTCGGACGCTTCAGGGTTGATATAATTGCCATACAAGTCATTCGAAATTATGGAAGAGAAGGTCAGCAATATCGAGTCGGCAGTGGAGACGATTGCCGCAATCACCCCGCCAAACAGCAGAATCATAGCCCAATAGAATATAGCATTTTGACTGGCAATGGTACTTGCCATCATTCCAACAAGCTGTTCGGATTCGTCCGTTGACAAACCGGGAAAGGCACTAATCCCGATAATTCCAATGATGAATACAACTCCTGCCGTCAGAAACGGCATCCATGCCATCCGGCTGAATGAGCGTTTTAACGTTTTTTCACTTTTGGCAGAGAAGATTCGTTGGATTGCATGCGGATAAACTGCAGCGCCAATCCCGATCATAACAAGCAGGCTAAACCAATTCATAATGCCTGGACCATCGGGGATCCCCAGTTTCTCTGGCGAATAGACCTGCATATAATCAGCTGACGTTGGCAACCCCCCAAAATAGATAATGGAGCCGATCAGCAACATGAAGACCCCAAGCAACAAAGCGATTCCCTGAATTGTATCGGTATATGCGACCGAGCGCATTCCTCCCAGCCATCCATAAATCAGCATGATAACCACGAAGAAAACAACACCAATCTGGTATGGGATAGTTCCACCGGTCAGTCCGGAAACACCCTGTCCAATTGCTACCAATTGTTCGAGCAGATAATTTCCAAGGCCATAAAGCATGAGTAAAGAAGCCAGTATTGTAATGGCTTTTGATTTATACCGTTTTTCAAACCACTGGGCGGGTGTGATAAGTTTATACTTCTTTCCTAGTTTATATAGCCGCGGAGCAAACAATAAATAGGCCATTATAATCATAATAAAAAAGGGCACGGAAACTAAGTATTCGAATCCCTGTCGGTACGCGGACGGCGGATAGCCGATGACTGTATTTCCACTGTACTGTGTCGCAAAAAACGTAAAAAAAAGAACCATGACACCGAGGCCTCTTCCGCCAAGATAATACTCATCCAGGCTGTTATGGATATTTCTGTTTCGTAAGTAGGTAAAAACACCAACACCAAGCATTATCAATCCATACACTGCAAGAATTATTATACCCGACCACCCTGAAAAGGCTAAATCCATAATCTAGTTCGCTCCTTTCTCTTCATGCTCTTCGTTTTCCTCTTCCAGCATCCAGTGATTTTTGATCACATATGATAAAAAAGCAGACAGAAGCAATGAAGCGGCAATAATAATAATTGCCCAAATCGGTACCCCGAAGATAAGAATTTCTCCAAAACTTTCAGGAAAATACCACGGTGTTAACAAAGCAAGCAACACCCCAAACACAATCCATATTTTTCCGTTTTTGATCGGTTCTCGGTTCGGCTGACTCATGGCCATTCCTCCTTTTGAAATATTCAAACATTAATAAATAAAAAATAAAATGTATATTGCCGGATTCCTCATACAGCATGCAAATCGGTAATTTTGCCTGCCTTGATGACCTGCCCCGGCACCTCATGCCCCACAATCGTTTCCAAATATTTAGAAGTAGCAATCAGCTGATCAAGATCAACGCTCATTTGATAATTCATGAATTCGAGCATATGGACAAGGTCTTCCGTGCATATATTGCCAGTCGCTCCTGGGGCAAACGGACAGCCACCTAGTCCTCCTAACGATGCATCAAACCTGTACACACCGGCTCGGATGGCTTCCATTACATTGGCAAGGCCCATGCCGCGTGTATTATGAAAATGAAGGGTTAGCGGCAACTTCGGCCAGTTATCCAGTACTTTACTGCACAGTCGGTAGACTTGTATGGGTGTCGCCATTCCGGTTGTATCGGCAAGCGTAATCCCGAGGGCTCCCAATTCAAGGTACCGATCAATCAATGTCAAGACCTCCTCATCTTCAATCTTGCCTTCAAACGGACAACCAAATGAAGTCGCCAGCGACCCATTAATCGCAACCCCGGTTCCCGCAAGCATCCCGGAAATATCCTCGAATTCAGAAAAGGACTCATAAACATTTTTCCGCACGTTTTTCCAATTGTGTGTTTGACTGACCGATACCACAAGGTTCACTTCATCAACATCACATGCAACAGCTCTCTTTGCCCCATATACATTGGGGATTAAAGCGGTATACGTGACATCTGGATGACGGTTCACCCCCAGCATGACATCACTCGCATCCCTTAAATTCGGAACAGCTTTTGGGGATACAAAGGAGGTTGTCTCGATTTTATTAACGCCTGAAGCAGTCAGCTTATTAATTAAGTCTATTTTTTGATCAGTCGATACAAATTGATTTTCAATCTGCAGCCCATCCCTTGTTACAACTTCCTGAATGTCAATCCTTTCTTCCATCGCTTTTTCCCTCCTTACCTAAAGAATTCCCTGTTCTTTTAATTCGCGAATTTCACTATCATCGTAACTGAGCCATTCCTTCATCACCTCGCTCGTATGCTCGCCAAGATCAGGGCCCAGCCATTTCGTCTGCCCCGGCGTCTCACTCATTTTCGGAACAACACCCGGTATTTTCAATGATTCTTTTTCGTTTAACTGAAAATCCTTAATCATCCCCCTGCTTAAGTAATGTTTATCTTTAACGATATCCTCGATACTGTAAATTGGCCCGGCAGGTACCTTTGCCTCACCAAGTACTTCTATAACGAGTTCCAAATCCATCTGTTTCGTCCATGTTTCAATTACGTCATCCAAAAACTCAGCATGGGCCGCTCGCCCACTGTTAGTCTGGAATCGTTCATCTTCACCTACATCCGGTCTTCCCACTGCATTCATTAACCGTTTAAAAATAGCGTCACCATTACCGCCAATCACAATATACTTACCATCCTTACATTGATACGTGTTGGAAGGTGCTATGCCAGGCAACGATGAGCCAGTTCTTTCCCGAATAGCACCAAATTTATCGAATTCAGGCAACGAACCTTCCATCAAACTGAACACAGCTTCATATAATGCCACATCAATGACTTGACCTTGGCCGGTACCTTTCGCATCACGGTGGTAAAGTGCCATCATCGCTCCAATTACCGAATACATAGCAGCAAGTGAATCCCCAAGGCTAACGCCCACCCGTGTAGGCGGCTGATCGGGATACCCGGTAATGTGACGTAATCCACCGATCGATTCACCGACACTGCCGAAACCAGGTTTATCACGATAAGGACCAGTTTGACCGTATCCGGATACTCGAACCATCACTATTCCAGGATTGATTTCAGACAATGTCTCATAACCAAGATTCCACTTCTCCAAAGTACCCGGCCTAAAATTTTCAATCAGAATGTCACATTCCTTTACAAGCGATTTAACAATTTCCTGCCCTGCTTCACTTTTTAAATTGACCGTAATGGACTTTTTATTTCGGGATTGCAGTCTCCACCACAAGGAAGTGCCATCATAGATATGACGCCAGTCACGGAGCGGATCCCCTTTCCCTGGTGACTCCACCTTAATGACATCAGCACCAAATTCTGCCATCAGCCTACCTGCAAATGGGCCGGCAATTAGACTGCCTAATTCAAGAACTTTAACACCTTCTAGAGTTTGACCCATTCATACTCACCCCTCTTCTACAAAAACAAAAAATCTTTTTGTTATTTTTTAGCAATCAATTTCATAAAGCAAAAATAAGACCAAATTTTCCGTCTATTCCTTTGCAGTTTAACAAATTGTATACATTAAAACAATAATATTCTAAAATTAATGCGATTTTAGGGTGAAATAAATCATTTTGTATACAATTATCTGATATAAATTGAATTGTTTTTTTGTTTTGTATACAATACTGAAAAGGGGATAATTAAATTGAATGCATATACACAAATAAAAAAAGCAATTTTACATGGAGAGTTGCCTCCAAAAATGCGACTAACAGAAGAATTTCTAGCCGATAAGTTACAGTTAAGCCGTACACCAATCCGTGAAGCGTTGAAGCAACTGGAATCAGAAGGTTTGACGAGTTCCATGAAAAGGGGAGTACGCGTCCGCCACTACACCAAAGAGGATATCAAACAAATATACGATTTACGCACACTTATAGAGGGATATGCTGCTTCCCAGGCTTCCTTTCACCGCAAACATCAAGACCTAAAAGACATGGAAACAGCTAACGAAAGCTACGAGCAGGCCATCAATGATTATTTTCAAACCGGACAAACGACTGTCGAGCATATTTTGGAACTCAACCAAAGATTTCACGACAATATAATTAAAGCCTCACAAAACAAGCATATCTATACCCACATATCAAAAATGGTTGTGTTGCCGCTGATATTCCGTTCTTTCTATTGGTTCAATGAAAATCAAATGCGACTTTCCCTTGAATCACACAAAATAATTCTGGGAGCCATTCGGGAACAGGATATGGACCGGGCACGCGCGGCGATGCATGAACATATTTACCATGGTCGGGACCAGGTGTTGCTCCATATTGATGACATTGAAG
>NZ_DATGTI010000195.1:0-16688 GCF_035301925.1 Lentibacillus sp.
CAATCTCATTCATGGCTTGCTTTAAAAATTGATTCCAGGGTTTCATTGGCCTGCCGTCGAAATCAACGTTCCGACTTTCGGCCTCTTACCACTGACATCTCTTGCATACTGGTTGTTTTGTTCAGTTTTCAAGGAGCAAAAATCATCATCTCTTCCAACGACATAAATATTATATCATCGTCATCAAATGTTGTCAATAACTTTTTCCTTCAATCAAAGATGATGATTTAGTGCTGATTTTCAACAGCACGATTTATAATACTACCCCAAATCATAAAAGTCAACGGTAAATCCGAATAAAAAAACAAATTCAGTGAAGGTAAATCATTCCATGGATTGGACACTATACAATCACTTCTCCATCCCAGTTTTTCATGCCGCCTTCCATACTGGAAACTTTAAAGCCGTGTTCATCCATAAAGGATGCTGCAGTCATACTCCGACTACCGGAACGGCACACAAAAACGTAATGATTGTTTTTATCCAATTCATTGACAGAATGCGGAATTTTATCAAGTGGAATATGCTTGGCACCTTCGATCATCCCTTGAGCTACTTCTTCATCCTCACGAACGTCCACTATAACCGTATCATCTTCCGTCATCAGTTTTTTTACGTCATCAGGTGTTATTTTATTGACCATATTTTTCCTCCTTGATTACTATTTTATCGAATCTGCTATCATCATAACGTCTGGAATGAATAGTGTCCAACTTTCTGACACAAAATAGAACAACCGTAGATTTGAGGGGGAATATCATATGCGCTATTTAATCTTGGTTGCCCTGTTTATACTATTAATACCCTCAGCCACCGCTGCTGAGGAAAACAGTGAACCACCTGAAAAACAGCTTGCAAAATATCATGAGAACATAACAGGAGATTCCGATATAGAAACGATTGAATTGAAGGGTAAATTAATTGCACCTGACTCAGAATATTATGCCGAAATTTGGGCAGCTATTTCGAATCAAGATGATCAGGAGTGGAAAATTCCATTTGAAGGGGGTTATGAACCTCAAATACATTTTTATGACCTGAATCACGACGGCGTAAAAGATATCTTTTACCAAAGTGCAGCAGGCGATAGCGGTGGTTTATATCATTATCATTTACATACATTAAAAAATAAGAAGCTGGAAGAAATAGCACTTCCGAAGCAAGAATTTTTAAAAGCTGAATTCAAGAACAATTTTAAAGTTGAGATACAAATTAACCATGAACAGGAGCCGGATATCGTCGATGTTAAGGATCGTTCATCAGAATATGTGTCATTAGGCATCTACAATGAAGATGGAGATCTGCTTGATGAAACACCGCCGATGATTGCCCCAATCGCATATTTTGAACCTGTTAAGGTCAGTGAACGAAAAGGCTATGGCATGAAAAGCTACCAGAAGATAAGCGGTGCCTATCAGGCAGATCAGCTGGGTACTGTGGAGACATTATGGTATTACGAGAAAGACCAATGGATTATCCTAAAAACAGAATGGGTACCGTCAGAATGAATAAAGCGAAACTTCATTCAGTGGTGGCGCTTTTCCTCTGCTGAAGGGGAACAAATGCTAAAAGCGCCACGTCAATCGCAACTTCTATGTGACCTGCGTCCTGCAGGCCCGAGCAGAATCGGACATTTAGGGACAGTTAGCCGCCGTTCTTGGGCGGGTTACTGTCCGTTACATGCGGGACAAAAGGATCTCTGCCGTGTCTGCGGAGAGATCTTTTTTAACATTTAGTTTGCCACGATATTCACCAATTTGCCTGGAACCACAATCACTTTGCGAACCGTTTTCCCTTCAATCAGTTCCTGAATACGTTCATTTGCCAGTGCTTGTTTTTCAAGTTCTTCTTTTGAAATATCTTTTGCCACATTTATTTTGGCACGGACTTTCCCCATGATTTGGACCACGATTTCAACTTCATCTTTCGTCAGTTTGGACTCATCGTATTCGGGCCATTTTTCATACGTGATGGTATCTTCATGACCCAGAAGCTCCCACAGTTCTTCAGCTATATGCGGTGCAACCGGGGAAAGCATTTTGACAAATCCCTCAATGTACGCTTTTGGAATTTCATCAGCTTTATAGCTCTCATTGATGAACACCATCAGCTGCGAAATACCTGTATTAAAGTGAAGTTGTTCAAAGTCTTCGGTCACTTTTTTCACGGTTTCATGGTAAACCTTATCCATCGACGTTTCATCACTGTTAGTTACAATCTTGTCAGACACTTTCCTGTTCTCATCAACGATTAAACGCCATACACGGTCAAGAAAGCGGCGAGATCCGTCAAGTCCATTAGTCGACCAGGTAACTGCTGCATCCAGTGGTCCCATAAACATTTCATAAAGACGCAATGTATCGGCACCATGTGATGTGACAATGTCATCAGGGTTAATGACATTCCCTTTGGATTTACTCATTTTTTCATTGCCTTCTCCAAGAATCATACCCTGGTTGAACAATTTCTGGAACGGTTCCTTTGTCGGAACAACACCAATGTCATATAGAAACTTGTGCCAGAAACGCGCATACAGCAAATGGAGCACCGCATGCTCGGCACCGCCGATATAGATATCAATCGGCAGCCATTCTTTTAGCGCTTCCGGATCAGCCAGCTGCTCCGGATTGTTCGGATCAATAAACCTTAAGAAGTACCAGCAGCTGCCGGCCCATTGCGGCATGGTGTTCGTCTCACGCCTTCCTTTCATACCGGTTTCCGGATCAACGACATTGACCCAGTCACTGTTGGCAAGTGGTGATTCACCTGTTCCGGACGGCTTTATTTCATCCATTTCCGGCAGTTCAAGCGGCAGATCCTCTTCCGGTACGGCGCTCATTGATCCATCTTCCCAATGGATAATCGGAATAGGCTCTCCCCAATAGCGCTGTCTGGAGAAGAGCCAATCACGAAGACGATAGGTCACTTTTCTGGTTCCTTTTCCATTCTCCTCAAGCCATTCGATCATTTTGGCAATCGCTTCATCGGTCATCAGGCCATTCAGAAAAGCGGAATTAACGTGCTCGCCGTCATCGACATATGCTTCCTTTGAAATATCCCCACCGGCAACGACTTCCTTGATTGGCAGCTCAAATTTTTCCGCAAATTCATAGTCACGCTCATCATGGGCAGGAACAGCCATGATAGCACCGCTGCCATAGCCCATCAGAACATAATCCGCTATCCATATCGGCATTTTTTCGTTATTGGCCGGGTTAATGGCGTATGCACCGGTAAATGCACCAGTTTTCTCCTTTGCCAAATCAGTGCGTTCCAGCTCTGATTTTGTTTCGATTTCTTTTAAATATGCTTGGACGGTATTACGCTGTTCAGCTGTCGTAATTTTGTCCACCAGCGGATGCTCTGGTGCAAATACGGCATATGTGGCACCAAACAATGTGTCCGGACGTGTGGTGAATGCCGTAAATTGTTCACCGTGGCCATCAATATCAAACGTGATTTCAGCACCTTCAGAACGTCCGATCCAATTACGCTGCATGTCTTTAATGCTTTCCGGCCAATCCAGTTCATCCAAATCTTCCAAAAGACGATCAGCGTAATCGGTAATTTTCAGAATCCATTGTTTCATCGGCTTTCGGACAACCGGATGACCGCCCCGCTCACTTTTTCCGTCAATTACTTCCTCATTCGCCAAAACAGTTCCAAGTGCCGGGCACCAATTAACCGGAACTTCATCCATGTAAGCGAGTCCTTTTTCGTAAAGTTTCGTGAAAATCCATTGCGTCCATTTATAATAGTTCGGATCGGTTGTATTGATTTCACGATCCCAGTCGTAGGAAAACCCTAATTCCTTAATTTGCCGTTTGAATGTGGCAATATTATGTTCGGTAAATTCAGCCGGACTGTTGCCGGTATCAATCGCATATTGCTCCGCCGGCAGGCCAAATGCATCCCAGCCCATCGGATGCAGTACTTCATATCCTTGCATCCGTTTCATACGCGAATAAATATCTGTCGCTGTATAGCCCTCAGGATGACCAACATGCAGACCGGCACCCGAAGGATATGGGAACATATCAAGTGCATAAATTTTTTCCTTATCTGAAAATGTATTGGTTTTAAACGTTTTATGTTCAGCCCAATAATCCTGCCATTTTTTTTCGATTTCCCGATGATTGAAACTCATGTTCCTTCCTCCTGTTATTCATTTTTAACAAAACCTGTTGATTTCAACATGATTATCATAGTGTGCATGTTCAAAATCATAGTGCATGTTCAAAAGGGGGATAACAAGGACCGACAAGCTAAGTTCTCAGGCATCCTGTCGCAACTGCCTTCACTAGCACATCAATCGCGTCAACGTTCGAGGCGGCGTCGTTTCGAGCACAAGGAATGCTTCACCGAATCCGCATCGCCCGCAGGAAAAGCGGTTTTCTTTTCCAAGGAGCGGGCTTCTCTTGTTTGTGGTGACTTCTGCGTTCGCGATTGACGTGGGCGGTTTTAGCAGAAGGTCCTCTATTCGTCATTATTACCGGACTTTTTGAACATCCTCTATAAAAAAACTCCTCATCCCATAAGAAGGGACGAGAAGTTTATCTCCCGCGGTACCACCCAAATTAACGCGCCGCATGCGTTCGCTCGTTTCCTTAACGCGGATTTGACGGCAAAGACTACTGCATTCGTCCTTACAACTTAAAGGTGAGTTCACAAACTCTCAGGGGCAGTTTTCACCAGCCACTGCCTCGCTTGACCTGGATGAGTTAGTTACTATTCCTTCTCATAGTCGTTTATACTTATATATGTTGCAGTTTATACAAAGTCAAGGGTTTTGTCAAGATATGTCAGAGCCCACTCTTTCCAATGACTTGTTTTTCGTGCTAAACTGGATAAAAACAAATGCGAAAATTATTCAGCGGGGGAACTTGGCAGTTAAAAGGAGTACTGACAACGATGATAAAAGGAATCATAAACTACTCACATTATTTAATGGAAGAGGCCGTCAATAAGGGTGATACGGTCATTGATGCGACATGCGGCAATGGTCACGATACTGTGTTCCTCAGCCGGCTTGTCGGCAAGGATGGGCATGTGTTCGGGTTTGATATTCAGGATCAGGCAATTGCCAATACGAGATACCGTCTTGCCCGGAACGGCTTGAAAAACACAACGATTATAAAGGATAGCCACAGTAATTTTGTGCACCACATACCGGTTGATAAACTGACAAGACTTGGCGGTGCAATTTTTAATCTTGGCTACCTCCCAGGGAGCGACAAGACAGTCATCACCCGAAGCGAGACAACCATACTGGCAGTTGAAGGTATCTTGTCACACTTGAAGCAAAATGGCATTGTCGTTCTTGTTGTGTACCACGGGCACAAAGGCGGCGATCTGGAACGGGAACAGCTTATGCGCTACGTTCGGCTCTTGGATCAAAAACTTTACCAGGTTCTCTACTACGGATTCATCAATCAAAAAAATGACCCGCCATTTATACTCGCCATCCAAAAAAGGAATTAGTATACCCAAACCCGGACTCAGGTTCGGGTTTTTGTCATTCGGTGGTAAAGCTTTGTGTTCCAATGAAAAAAGCGTGCTTTGTAACCGCTTATCCGCAATAAATCGCCGGTTACTTCCAGCCCGTCTTCAAGTTTCTTCACTTTCGGGTCCCCCAGATACAGTCCGACGAGCCCATGATGCACCATCTCATGAAAGTGGCGGTCCGGCAGATTTTGTACATGGATATGGGCCTGCTCAATAAAATAAATAAGCCGTTTTTTCATGCGTTCCTGATTATCGTAATAATGACAAAAGTTCAAATCACCTTCATGTCTGTCTTCCTCCTGATCAATATAATAATCGAGCAATATATGCAGACCTTGCATAAACGGAAAGTAGCTTTCAGTAATATCATCTGCTAACGCTGCTGTCATCTTCCCACCCAATGCATATGAGACAAGACAAAAAATCCCCAGTGTCGATCCCGCAGCTGCAGCGTATTCATACCAGTACAGCGGTAAATCATTCGTTTTTTCCCGGAACCAGCTGACAAGTCTCGGAACACGTTCGTCCAGTTCAACATGTTTATGTACCTGTAGATCACTATACAACTGCTCCAGTTCCAGCAAATGACCCCTTATAATATCATACGTATCCAAACGTCTCATCGTTTTTTGGCACGTCCGTACCAAGTCGGCTAAATATTCCCCATCCCGTTGCTCTGTCCGCAGTGCATAATAATGCTGAATAGGGTTTCCCTTGCTCAGAGCGTCAGCCATTGCTTCATGAAGCTGACGAAAATCATCCGGGTCCAGTGAAGTGCTCCGGTCACACAGGTTGTCCAAATAGTCACTGATCGTCTGATACGCGACAATGAAACGGATTGCCTCCCGCCACCTGTAGCCGGCAAGCAATGCATACACAGCCCCGCCCAGACAATGAAACCGCTTTGACTCTATACTGGCTAGTGCCTGCTTGCGCAATTCTTCATCAGGTATGTCGCCGGCCCGTTTTTCCCAAAAGGTGAGCTCTGAATTCACTGCCGGGAAAATTCGGCGATAAACGGCTGTCATTAATGTAAATGGTGTTTTGGGGATGCTATATGCCAAACCCATTCCTCCGATCATTCGGTTCATTTAGAAAATTTGCTATACTACATATATCACCATATTTTAGAGGGGG
The DNA here is from genome assembly GCF_035301925.1 of Lentibacillus sp. GTDB lineage: Bacteria > Bacillota > Bacilli > Bacillales > Amphibacillaceae > Lentibacillus. The sequence goes on from NZ_DATGTI010000195.1 coordinate 6,643, forward strand.
ATTCAAATGATTCAGTCATATAAAAATTACCAGCCCAACATTCACCAATCTGTTTTTGTTGCACATGATGCAAATGTTATTGGCGATGTCACAATTGATGAACGATCAAGCATCTGGTTTAAAACTGTCATCCGTGGAGATGTGGCGCCGACAAAAATCGGAAAAGGCGTCAGTATTCAGGATTTATCCCTCGTTCATCAAAGTCCGGATATGCCGGTAACGATAGAGGATTTTGTAACAGTCGGCCATCAGGTCACACTGCACGCATGTACAATCCGGGAACATGCTCTGATCGGTATGGGCTCGATTATTCTCGATGGTGCAGAAATCGGCGAACATGCTTTTATCGGCGCCGGAAGTCTTGTACCGCCGGGGAAAAAAGTTCCGCCGCATACGCTGGCGCTCGGAAGGCCCGCTAAAGTGGTGCGGGATTTGACAGAAGAAGATTATCAGGAAATGGAGCGGGTGTATCAATCCTACATAAAAAAAGGAGAGTATTATAAGGCGCTTTTTGGTAAACCTGACTAAACTGGTATTCGAAAAAATCTATAATTGGGTTTATCATCAACGTTCCGTTATAGCAGAAAAGATGCGGAACCAGCCGCATCTTTTCTTCATCACACGCTGTCATTTAATTTTCAGCAGCGCCTGCAGTTCCTCCAACTTATCTGTCTTTTCCCACGGAAACAAGATATCTGTTCTGCCAAAGTGGCCAAATGCAGCGGTGTTTTTAAAGATGGGCTTTTTCAGATCCAGCATCCGGATAATACCGGCTGGACGAAGGTCAAACACTTTCCGTATCGCTTTCACCAGCTCTTCTTCACTCACAACACCCGTGCCAAACGTATTAACTGCAATTGATACCGGCTCTGCTACACCAATGGCATAGGCAAGCTGCACTTCACACGTTTTTGCCAGATCTGCCGCAACAATATTTTTAGCAACATAACGGGCGGCATATGCTGCCGAACGGTCGACTTTCGTATAATCCTTGCCACTGAAGGCACCACCGCCATGACGGGCATAACCGCCATATGTGTCAACAATGATCTTTCTGCCTGTTAACCCTGCGTCCCCCTGTGGGCCACCAATAACAAACCTGCCTGTCGGGTTAATGATGAACTTCGTCGCCTCATCCAGCAGATTCCCAGGAACAACCGGACGAATGACATGTTCAATCATATCTTTCTCAATTTGTGCTGTTGTTATATCCTGATGATGTTGGGCTGAGATAACAATTGTATCCACTCTGACTGGTATATCATGTTCATCATATTCAATGGTGACTTGTGTTTTCCCATCAGGTCGCAAATAATCCAGGATATTTTCATTTCGTACATCTGACAGACGTTTTGCCAGCTTATGTGCCAGCGAGATCGGCAACGGCATCAGTTCCTCCGTTTCATTGCAGGCAAAACCAAACATCAATCCCTGATCACCTGCACCGATCGAAGCAATTTCCTCATCACTCATTTTACCCTGACGCGCCTCCAATGCCGTATCAACTCCGCCGGCAATGTCAGGTGACTGCTCATCGATAGCCGTGAGTACTGCACACGTTTCTGCATCAAAACCGTATTTTGCCCGGGTATAGCCGATGTCCTCAATTGTCTTGCGAACTATCGCCGGAATATCCACATAAGTCGTTGTCGTAATTTCTCCCGATACCAGGATCATCCCGGTTGTCACCATTGTTTCACAGGCAACTCGAGCATTTGGGTCACGAGCCAAGATCTCATCTAATATCGCATCTGAAATCTGATCAGAAATTTTGTCCGGGTGGCCTTCTGTCACCGACTCAGATGTGAACAAACGCCGTTTTACAGCCATGAGGCCATATCCTCCCTTAAGTATATGGTACGGAACTCTTTTTCAGTATATGATCGCCATCCGCCATCAATTAACACCTAAAAACAAAAAAACCTTCCCTGCATGCTGAGGAAAGGAAATGCGCCTTTCGCTCTTATTGTTCAAGGATTGATCCTTGCAACAGATTAGCACCTTTTCACTATTTAAGTGATGGTTGCCGGGCTTCATCGGGTCTGTCCCTCCGCCAACTCTGAATAAGAGAGTATCCGCTCGCACATAATGGTAAACGAATTCGGTATGTGATGTCAACTCTAACTCTTAATCTTGACAACATTGACACGAAAATTTCATATAATTAATTATGAAAATAGTGTGGACTATTTTATTGAATGTGTTATACTAATAATCGAATTAAGGACATAAGGTTGAGTTTGATTGAATCTATAAAAAGGCAGGTATCAAAAATGAAGACGGAAGAGGATACTATTTTGATGAAAGATTTACTGACCCATCACAATATACAGACTAACCTTGCAGTGCCGCAGCTGGTCGAGAAAATATTGGAGCGGAACGAAGGTGTCCTGAGTACAACAGGGGCTGTGGGTGCAACCACCGGTGAGTACACAGGCCGCTCACCGAATGATAAGTTCATTGTACAGGACGATGTGTCCGAAGATCTTGTTGATTGGGGTGACATTAACCGCTCCATCGATGAAGCATCTTTTGATAAGCTATTAAAAAAAGTAACAGCTTATTTACGCGATAAAAATGAATTATTCCATTTTAAAGGTTTTGCCGGTGCCGATCCGAACCACCGCCTGCCGATCGATGTTATCAATGAATATGCGTGGCATAACCTGTTTGCGCGTCAGCTGTTCATTACACCGACGGACGAGGAATTCAAGGTACACGATTCCCGGTTCACCGTCATATCTGCCCCGACATATCAAGCGGATCCTGCAATTGACGGCACCAATTCCGAAACATTTATTCTCATTTCATTTAAAAAACGGATTGTTTTAATCGGCGGGACCGAATATGCCGGGGAAATTAAAAAATCCATTTTTTCAGTTATGAACTACCTATTGCCGCAAAACGATATTTTGTCAATGCATTGTTCGGCAAACGTCGGTCAAGAAGGTGATGTTGCCTTATTCTTCGGACTTTCCGGAACTGGTAAAACAACGTTATCAGCTGATCCATACCGTCGTCTGATTGGTGATGATGAACACGGCTGGAGTCCAAACGGCATCTTTAATATCGAAGGTGGCTGCTATGCCAAGTGCATCAACCTGTCGCCGAAAAAAGAGCCGCAAATTTACAATGCAATCCGGTTTGGCTCTGTGCTGGAAAATGTTGTGCTTGATAAAACATCACGTGAACCGGATTATGATGACACATCACTGACAGAAAATACACGGGCAGCTTACCCGCTGGAAAATATCGATAACATTATCACACCAAGTGTAGCTGGTCATCCGAACACAATCATTTTCCTGACAGCTGATGCATCAGGTACACTGCCGCCAATCAGCAAGCTGACAAAAGAACAAGCTATGTATCATTTTCTGAGCGGCTATACGAGCAAACTGGCAGGCACAGAACGCGGTGTAACACAGCCTCAGGCGACTTTTTCCGCTTGTTTCGGCTCACCATTTCTGCCGTTGGCGCCATCAGTATACGCTGAAATGCTCGGTGAAAAAATTGACCAATACAATTCAAATGTCTTTCTGGTGAATACCGGCTGGACCGGCGGATCATATGGTGTCGGACATCGCATGAAGCTTTCCTATACACGTGCAATGGTTCACGCCGCACTGGAGGGTGAACTGAATAATATCGAAACGGTTAAGGACAGTATTTTTGGTTTGGATATCCCGCTGCATGTTCCAGGCGTTCCAGATGAAGTGCTGGTGCCAAGAAATGCCTGGGACGATGAAGTAGCGTACGAAGCTGAAGCACAAGCATTAGCAATGAAATTCCATGACAACTTCAGCAAATTCACACAGGCGAGTGATGAAATTCGTAACGCCGGTCCTATTTACAAAGGCTAATTTTATACACTTTAAAAATTTGTTTCCTCATCCCAAAAGGATTTAACATATGAAGGAAAATATCAGCAGCCGAATGCTGACAGCCGGTCTCACCATTGGGGGCCGGTTTTTTTTAATAAAACGAAATAAATTTTGGAGCACGTTTTCATTACCAAAATAGGCCACTCACCGATTCCTCCACTCTAACCTCTTGCATCTGACATCTTTCATAGGCATTCACACAAATTTTTCTGGGCGCATAGACTATGTTGACATAACACCATTATGATGGGAAAGGAACGAATACTATGAAAAAGCGTTTCTGCGTTGCTTTATTATCAAGTCTATTGCTTATCATGTCAGCTTGTGGCTCCGGCAATGAAATGACCAACATTAAACTGGCTGAAGTAACACGCTCCATCTTTTATGCGCCGCAGTATGTTGCAATTGAAAAAGGTTTTTTTGAAGAAGAGGGTCTCAATATTGAACTTCAGACAACGTGGGGCGGAGACAAAACCATGACTGCACTGCTGTCGGACGGTGCGGACATTGCCCTTGTCGGTTCGGAAACGTCCATTTACGTCCATGCACAAGGCTCAAAGGACAAAGCGATTAATTTTGCACAATTAACCCAGACGGACGGTACATTTCTCGTGTCAAAAGAACCTAAACCCGATTTTGAGTGGGAAGACCTCAACGACAGCACATTCATGGGACAGCGTATAGGCGGGATGCCGCAAATGGTCGGTGAGTATGTACTGAAAAATCATGATATTGACCCGCATTCAGATTTAAATCTCATTCAGAATGTTGATTTTGCAAATATACCAGGGGCTTTCACTTCGGGTGATGCTGAATACGTTCAACTATTCGAACCAACCGCCAGCACCTTTGAAAAAGAAGGAAAAGGGCATATCATCGCTTCATTCGGTGAGGAATCGGGCCAAGTTCCATATACAACATTTATGACGAAAGAAAGCTTTTTGAATGACAACAAAGAAACGATCAGCAGCTTCACAAAAGCGGTCTATAAAGCACAGCAATGGGTACAGGAACACAGTGCCAAAGAAACTGCCGAAGTGATTCAGCCTTATTTCGAGGATACGGAGCTGGAAATGCTGGCATCTTCCATTGACCGCTACAAAAGTCAGGGATCGTTTGCAACAGACCCGGTTCTGGGGAACGAAGAATGGCATAACCTGAAAGACATTATGGATGAGGCCGGTGAATTACCGGAAGATGTGCCGTATGATGAGCTTGTCAACACAAGCATTGCTGAGGAAGTCATTGGAAACTAAGGAGGAGAGCGAATGTCATTTCTTACCTTAGATCGTGTGTCACATCATTATTTTTCCAAAAAGAATTATACCAAAGCACTCGACAACATTTCTTTTTCCATAAAGGAAGGCGAGTTTGTTGCACTGTTGGGCCCCAGCGGGTGTGGAAAATCGACGATACTTTCCATCATTGCAGGGATTATTGAACACACTGCCGGAGATGTTTATGTAAATGACCGGCCAATGCATGAGACTGAGCCGAAAATCGGATATATGCTCCAGCAGGATTATTTATTCCCATGGAAATCAATCATCGACAACGTTCTGATCGGACCAAAAATCAGTCATGATCAGACGAAAGAAACAAAAGAAAACGCATTGGATTTACTGAATCAGGTGGGTTTGTCCGGTATTACCGAAGACTATCCGGACTCCCTTTCCGGCGGGATGCGGCAGCGGGTTGCACTCGTACGCACACTCATCACCAATCCAGAAATACTGCTTTTGGATGAACCTTTTTCAGCCCTTGACTATCAAACCAAATTAAAACTGGAGGATCTTGTCTGGGACCTTCTCCGGTTATACCATAAAACATCCATTCTTGTTACACACGACATCGGTGAGGCCATTGCCATGAGTGACCGGATTATGTTGATGGATGCCAATCCGGGTACGATTGCCAAAACGTTTGAAGTACCTCTGGAACTCCGCAATGAAAAACCGTTGTTAGTCCGGAGACACCCAAAATATCAAATTTTGTTTGATAAAATTTGGGAAGAATTAAATAAAAATGAAGCAAATGTGCTGCAGTCCGAGGTGGTGGAATCCAAAAATGAAACATGAATCCGAGCAGCAGCTGTTTGAAAACTACCAGCAAAACTTAAAGCGCGAGAAAAAGTTTGTTCTCAGCTGGCAGATTCTTATATTGATTTCGTTTTTCGGAATTTGGGAATTGGCCAGCGGTATGTATTGGATTGATCCATTGATTTTCAGTTCACCCTCTGAAATTTACGGTGTCCTGGTGGAAAAGTTTGCAGATGGATCAATGGTCACTCATCTTCAAGTGACACTGTTTGAAACGGTTTTAGGGTTTTTGATCGGAACTATTCTCGGCATCATCATGGCAACGGTCTTATGGTCATCCGAGCGGTTCTCGAACATTATGGATCCCTATCTGGTAGTCATGAATGCCATGCCCAAAGTGGCATTGGGCCCGATCATCATCGTTGCCATGGGCCCCGGCTATTTATCGATTATTACAATGGGTGCCATCATATCAGTTGTCATAACAACATTAGTGGTCTACTCCGCCTTCAGAGAAGTCGACCCAAACTATGTGAAAGTACTGAAAAGCTTCAAAGCAACGCGCGGACAAATTTTTAAGGAAGCTATCTTTCCTGCTACCATACCTGCGATGATTTCGACTTTAAAGGTTAATGTAGGACTGTCGTGGGTAGGTGTCGTCGTCGGAGAGTTCCTCGTTTCCAAAGAAGGACTGGGATATTTGATCGTTTATGGTTTTCAAGTATTCGACTTCTCGCTCGTAATGTCAAGCCTGATTCTCATCGCCATTTTTGCAGCCGTCATGTATAAAATTGTCGAACGCATCGAAACGTTTTTGATTAAACATACAAGATAAGGAATGACTGTGAAACTCCAACCAAAAAAAGGGAACCGTTATTTTACTGAAAGGTTCCATTATTGATCGCAAAACTTGAATTCGCACGCATCGTTGTAAGTAAATAAGCATAACAACATGTATCTTTAAATAAGTACCATTTTGTCTGTAAAAAAGATAGTCCAGTTCAATTTCGAACTGAGCTATCTTTTTAAGTTTATCAAGCGCTTATTCATCTAAAACACCTTTTAGTGGAATATATCTATTATCGTTATTCCCTTACTTGTCCTCTTGGCATTCTTTTCCGATGAACGCCATGCAATGGTTCAGCACATCATCTTTCATAATAAAACTGTATTGCATATTCTGCCTGACATTTACAGGAATACGGGCTAGCTGAACAGGTCCCTCTGTCTCATAAAATGTCTCCTGCTTAACGAGTTCCCCGATTTCAGCAAAATAGACATTTTTAATGATGGTACCACCTTTACCGTCGACAACATATTGGGCCACGTAGCGGATCGACTCAACTGTTCCGCCGGTTTCTTCCTTAACCTCCCTGACCGCCGCTTCTTTCGCTGTCTCATTTTCTTCAACCTTGCCACCCGGAAATTCCAGGCCACGTTCCTTATGTTTCGTCAAAAGCCATTTATTGTTATAGCAGCAAATGACCCATACGTGTTTTGGGCTCCGGGAAAAAGGATGGTCATCAAACGATAACGTTACTTCATTCTGATAATAGTCTGTAAATCGATACATTTTTTCAGTTGCTTTCATTCTTCACTCCATTGAATGATGTTTGATAGTTATAATTTTTTCATTGTCATTTTCCTGTACGAATTCAAATTTCATTTCGTAAGTTCCGTCAAAGCCAGCTTATTCCCCTGAACAGTTACTGCTGTATTATCACCATTTTTATCATATCATAGTCATTTTTTTCTTGAAACCATGGCGTGTTTTCGTTGACGGTATATATAAATCGTTTGATTGTTCACGAAAAAAACTGAAGCATATTCAGCAGCCGTTTCTTTCGCTGTTATCATAGCGTATATGCTTGATATATCTGTTATATATCATATGTAATGTCCCTCCCCAGAGGATGTATAAGCTTGCTTGTAGTATATTATTACTCTTTTGCCATCCCCATTAAACCAAAAAAGAGGAATAAGACGGATTTCTTATTCCTGAAACCTCTACAACCTGTTATCCGTTAACACGCCTATATCATCAATATGCTTTTTTGTTTCTGCATCTCCAAGATCGTAAATCATCTGAAATGCTTCCGTTATACCGCCATCATAATCATCATTCGGTTTATCGTTATGGTATGGCATTATTGGCACGTGAGCCCGGAAGAAAGCACGAAAATCCGAATCGTGCATACCGTCCAATTTACTGCGCAACGTCTGAACCTCATCTTCAGTGGCATAAATAATATATGCATCATTATTGTCATATTTGATTCGCGAAATTTCCTGACTACCCAAATTAATATAATATTTGTTTTTCATAATCCAGCACCTCCCATTCATAACGTACCCCAAACAGGCGATATTATGATGAAACGTCATTCAGCTGAGTTTTGTAGACAAAAATTCCCATCAGTCTGTTCAGACCAATGGGATTCATTCACATGATTCAGTTGCCGCGGGCTGTTGAATACCTGATTTATCGGCTAATATGCAGCGTCCTCTTCCGTGTGGGATACACATTGGTGTTCCAAACATCGGATCGAAAGTGACATCACATTTCATTTGGAATACTTCATGTACCAGATTGCACGTGACAATCTCCTCAGGTTTCCCCTGGGCAAAAACATCTTTATCCTTGATGGCAACGATATGATGAGCGTACCGGCAGGCAAGATTTAAATCGTGCAGCACCATGACAACCGTACGTCCATCCTTTTCATTCAAACCGAACAAAAGGTCAAGGACATCGATCTGATGTGTCATATCCAGGTAAGTCGTCGGTTCATCAAGCAGAATGGTGTCCGTTTCCTGTGCCAGGGTCATGGCAATCCATGCGCGCTGGCGCTGTCCTCCTGATAGTGAATCAACAGGACGATCTTTGAATTCCAGCATGTTCGTTGCTTCAAGTGCATTTTGGACTGCATTCTCATCTTCCTTTGACCATTGTTTCAACAAACGGCGATAAGGATGCCTCCCCTGTTTAACCAGTTCCATAACACTTAACCCATCAGGCATTCCCGGGCTTTGCGGTAAAATGGAAAGCTTTTTTGCCACTTCTTTTGTGCCCATCTTCGCAATGTTTTCTCCATCAAGCACAACACCGCCGCCTTTAGGTTTCAGCAATCGTGCCAACGAACGAAGCAGCGTGGATTTCCCGCAGCCATTACTCCCGATAAAGACCGTGATTTCACCTTTGGGAATCGTTATGTTTAAATCATCGATTATGATGTCATCACCATATCCGAGTGTCAAATCCTTTGCTGATAACGTTTGCATCGGAATCTCTCCCTATGTCGTACATAATCTTTCCTCAACTGAACACATACCGTACCACTACGTACATAATAATTTTTTATGTTCTAACTTCAGTTTATTTGGTTTTTGGCTTTAAGTCAATGACTTTGAAAATCATTATCAACTAAGGAAATCCTGTAATTTGCTGCGTACAAGCTTGTTTGAGGCGTTGCGCGGTAATCTATCCAGGAAATAAATGTCTTTAGGGACTTTATAGCCAGCAAGATGTTTTTTGGCAAAAGCCAGAATATCATCAGTTGAAACATTTGGATGTTCGGTAACTGCAAACGCAACCGGTACCTGGCCCCACTTATCATCCGCTTTACCAACAACGCCAACCTCCTGAACACCTTCCATGGAAGACAGCACATTTTCAACTTCCGTCGGGTAAATATTTTCACCACCGGAAATGATTAGATCTTTCCGTCGATCCACGACATATAGGAATCCTTCCCTATCAGTATAACCCAAATCTCCGGTTGCCAGCCAACCATCAATGAGAGCTTTATTAGTAGCCTGTTCATTATTGAAATACCCTTTAGTAACCATAGGGCCTTTAACATAAATTTCTCCAACTTGGCCGTCCGGAGCATTTATTTTCAATTGAGCCGGAAATAGAGGTTTCCCGGATGAGCCGATTTTTTCCAGTGCTTTAACAGGGCTGAGGGTCACGATTTGCGAAGATGTTTCCGTCATGCCGTATGACTGAAAAACGGGCATTTGACGGGCTTTTGCCTCTTCAAGCAATGATTCCGGTGCAGGACCGCCGCCCAGCAGCAGGCATCTGACCGTTTCAGGATAACGGTTATCACCCAGCTGATTG
>NZ_DATGTI010000196.1:0-10149 GCF_035301925.1 Lentibacillus sp.
CGGGTTGGGAGCTTTTGTTGATTTATTACAAGAGAACCGGATAAAAATCTCACTGGAAACACAAGGGAGCAGGTGGCAGACGTGGTTTGCCTCTATTGATGAGCTAACCCTGTCTCCAAAACCGCCCAGCTCCGGAATGAAAACCAATTTTTCCATCCTTGATGACATTATTGCTTCACTACAGGAAGAACAAAAAGGAACATGCAGTTTGAAGATAGTTATTTTTGATTTTGCCGATTTAGAGTATGCGAAGAAGATCCATTTACGATATCCGAATGTTCCTTTGTTTTTGCAGGTCGGCAATGATGATATCGAAAACGCAGATGATGATCTTCTGCTTCGCCGTTTGCTGAACCGGTATGACTGGCTGGTGGAACAGGTGATGGACAGTCATGAACTGGTTAATGTTCGTGTGCTTCCACAGCTTCATACGTATTTATGGGGTAATAAACGGGGAGTTTGAAGGTTGATAAAATACTATTACATGACGACAGTCAGCGATGCATCTGGTGAAACATCGCATCTATCATTTACAGCCCGGTTCTTCCAGATTCGGAAGGTGCCGGGTTTTTCTGCAAATATCGAATAAGTATCTTTTTAAAAAGGGATTTTAAAATTTTTGACGAATATTGTAAAATATGAAAACGTATAATTAATGAATGAACGGAGGCGACGAATGTCTAAACATGCGTATGATGAATCCGAACTTAAGCCGGGTAAAATGACTAAAAAGCAAAAACAGGTCTTATGGGGCGCCATTTTCCTGATGGCTACCTCATCAATTGGGCCTGGCTTTCTGACACAAACTTCTTTTTTTACAGATAAATTTGCTGCCAGTTTTGCATTTGCAATTCTAGTATCGATTATCATTGATATTGGTGCACAACTGAACATATGGCGCGTTCTGGTAGTTTCCAAAAAGAGGGGTCAGGATGTTGCGAATATGGTGCTGCCGGGACTGGGCACGTTCATTGCTATTTTAATCGTATTAGGCGGTCTTGCCTTTAATATTGGAAATGTCGGTGGTGCCGGTCTGGGGATGAATGTTTTATTTGGTTTTTCGCCTGAGGTTGGAGCGATTATTTCTGCTGTTCTTGCTATCATCGTATTCAGTTTGAAAAACTCTGGTAAAGTAATGGATTTTGTTGCTCTGACGCTTGGCATTATCATGCTGGTCATGGTTGCCGTTGTCATGGTGACCAGTTCTCCTCCGGTCATGGAAGCAGCTAAAAACAGTCTGTTCCCTGGCGATTACGGGGCTATGCTTTTGCCTGCAATCACCTTAATTGGCGGTACAGTAGGCGGGTATATTACGTTTGCCGGCGGACACCGACTTCTTGATGCCGGTATTAAGGGGAAAGAAAATGCAAGTTTTGCCGGGAAAGCTGCCAACCTGGGTGTTTTAACGACTGGTGTTATGCGGGTAGTTTTATTTCTGGCCATTCTTGGTGTTGTGGCGGCCGGTTATGGTCTCTCTGACGACCACCCGACCGCATCAGTTTTCCAGTATTCATTGGGCGGCGTTGGATATAAAATTTTTGGTGTTGTTTTATTCTCGGCAGCAATTACATCTGTTATTGGCGCGGCGTATACAAGTGTGTCGTTTATGCGTTCATTTCACCCTGTTGTTGAAAAATATAATAATATTTTTATTATCGGTTTTATTGTTTTTTCAACTTTAATATTTGTTTTGGTGGGAGAGCCAGTTAAGATTTTGGTACTGGTCGGCTCATTGAACGGTTTAATCCTGCCCCTTACGTTGGGTGCGATTCTCATTGCTTCGCGTAAGAAAAAAATCGTGGGCGACTACCATCACCCGACATGGATGATTGTCTTCGGTGTTGTTGCTGTATTAATCACTGTTATTGCAGGTTATTTCTCGCTTCAGGGAATAACAGAGATTTGGACCGGCTGATGTCTGATAGTTGGAACGGAGGTGGCTTATGGAATACACAGTGTCCCCGCTTGGGGATGAATCAGTTGTGATTCAATTGAGTGAATCAATTAGTGTGGAAACACAAACGCATATTGGGGCAATCGCAGTCTATTTGGATAACCATCCAATTTCCGGCATGGTCGAATATATTCCGGCGTATACGACCATAGCCATCTTTTATAATGCAGTGGACGTGCTTGCGGAGAATCATTCAGATGGAACAAATGCATTTGATATCGTACAGCGCGAGATTGAAAAAATGGTTTCCCGGCTTCCAAAAAATCCGGAAACAGAGTCAAACGTTATCGAGATTCCAGTATGTTATGGCGGCGAATTCGGTCCGGATCTGGAAGTGGTCGCACGGCATAACAATCTTAGTGAGCAGGAAGTTATTGATACGCACGCGAACGGGGATTACATGGTTTATATGATCGGGTTTGCACCGGGATTTCCATTTATCGGCGGTATGTCGGAAAAGATCGCCACACCAAGAAAGGATTCACCGCGATTACAAATTCCAGCTGGTTCAGTGGGTATTGCCGGCAGTCAAACCGGTGTTTATCCGATTGAAACACCCGGGGGGTGGCAACTGATTGGAAGAACACCGATCAAACTATTCCGGCCGGATGAGGAAGTGCCTATTCTACTGAAATCAGGGGATTCGATACGCTTTTTTCCAATATCTGAACAAGCATATCATAACTGGGGAGCGGGAAGTCATGAGTATTAACGTCATAAAGCCCGGGCTGTTGACGACGGTTCAGGATTTAGGGAGACACGGCTATCAGAAATATGGTGTCATTGTCAGCGGTGCGATGGATTCTGATTCCTGCCGGCTCGCCAATTTACTTGTCGATAATGAAAAGGATGCCGCAGTATTGGAAATGACGATATCCGGTCCTACCATTGAATTTCAGGAAGATACCCTGATAGCTATTTGTGGGGCGGATATGTCAGCTGAGATTGATGGTCATCCGTTCCAGATGAATAAGGCTGTATGGGTAAAAAAAGCAAGTGTTTTACAATTTAAATCGGTGCAATCTGGCTGTCGGACCTACATGGCGGTTGCGGGTGGAGTCGATGTGCCCCGCGTGATGGACAGCTATTCAACCTACTTACGCGCTGGGATTGGTGGTTTTAAAGGACGGGCACTGCAAAAGGATGATGTGTTGCCAGTCGGTTCACCTTCGAATTATGCCGGAATACTGATGAAACAAATGCACACCGAGGCTGATGCCGGGCATTTTCGTGAAATGGATTGGGGGGTATCAATGAATTCCTTGCCTGATTATCGTGAAGGGGCGATTATACGTACAATCCCGGGGCGGCAAGCGGAATGGTTTACGGAAAAAAGCCGGGAGTTGTTTTTGTCGGAACCATTTACAGTTTCCACAAAATCAGACCGGATGGGATATCGGTTAAACGGACCGGAATTGTCGTTGCAAAATCAGCAGGACTTATTATCAGAGGCGGTGGCTTTCGGTACCATACAGGTCCCGCCGGATGGGAATCCGATTGTGCTGATGGCTGACAGGCAAACGACGGGCGGATATCCAAAAATCGGCCAGGTGATAACGGCGGATTTACCGGCTATGGCGCAATTAAAACCGGGCGAAAAAATATATTTTAAAGAAATCAAACACAGTGAAGCTCAGACATTACTGGTGGAAAATGAGAAACAGTTTGAACAATTGAAGATAAGTATAAATTTGAAAAAAGAACAGGAGGGCAATGCATGAATATCGATATAAATTGTGACATGGGCGAAAGCTTCGGGGTATACAATATGGGCCGCGATGAAGAGATTCTTGATTATATTACATCGGCTAATATTGCCTGCGGGTTCCATGCCGGGGATCAGTCGACTATGCGAAAGACGGTAAAAATGGCATTGGAAAAAGATGTTGGAATCGGTGCACATCCCGGATTTCCTGATTTAAACGGATTTGGCAGAAGATATATTGCATTATCCCCGGAAGAAATTTACGAACTGGTTATATACCAGGTAGGAGCGCTGCAAGGTTTTGTCAAAGCTGAAGGGGGAAGAATGCAGCACGTGAAGGCGCATGGTGCGTTATACAATCATGCGGCAAAGGATAAAAGTATAGCCGAAAGTATTGCAAAAGCGGTTTATGATCTTGATCCGGAGCTGATTTTGTTTGGCCTGGCCGGCGGTGAACTGGTCGAAGCAGGTGAACAAGTCGGCTTACCGACAGCCAGTGAAGTATTCGCTGACCGGACATACCAGGAAGATGGCTCGCTAACATCCCGCCGCGAGAAAGATGCACTCATATTGGATCAGGAAGTTGCTTCCAGCCAGGTTGTTCAAATGGCGAAAAACGGTAAAGTGCGGTCGCAGCAGGGTACGGACATTTCCATTAAAGCGGATACGGTCTGTATACACGGGGATGGCATTCATGCACTGGAATTTGCTCAGCAGATCAATCAGGGACTAGCTGATGAATATATTTCGGTTTCAAAGATAGGTGAATTTTTATAGTATTGGAGGGACTGCCGTGAATACACTTAACAATGCGACGCCAGCCGAAGCGAGGCGTTTGATACGAGAGGGAAAATGGGTCAAGCCGACATCCGGTGTTTCCAGCGGATTTACGCAGGCTAACCTGGTTGTGCTTCCCAAGGCGTCCGCATTCGAATTTTTGTTGTTTTGCCATCGAAACCCAAAGGCATGCCCGGTTTTGGATGTGACCGAACCGGGATTGTTTTCACCATCCGCGGTTGCACCGGATGCAGATTTAAGGACAGATCTCCCGAAATATCGTATATACCGAAATGGCATATTTGATGACGAACGTACAGATATAACGGATATTTGGGACGATGATATGGTCGGATTTTTAATCGGATGCAGTTTTACATTCGAGCAGGCTCTAATCCGCAATGATATTTCCATTCGAAATATCGAAGAACAATGCAATGTACCAATGTATATAACGGATCGTCAGTGCATTCGGGCTGGAAAATTTGATGGCCCACTGGTTGTCAGCATGCGGCCGATACCTGAAAAAGACGTTGTCCGGACGGTTCAGGTTACATCCAGATTTCCGTCGGTACACGGCTCCCCGGTTCATATTGGAAGTCCTCATACAATCGGGATCCAACAACTGGATCAGCCGGACTTTGGTGATCCGGTTACGGTCAACGAAGGAGAAGTGCCGGTTTTTTGGGCGTGCGGTGTGACACCACAGGCGGTGGCGATGAACAGTAAGCCGGAAATGATGATCACACATGCACCCGGCCATATGTTTATTACTGATTTGAAAGATGAGCAGTTTTCTGTGTTGTGAGTTTTTGAGTCTCATATTAATAAGAATGAGGGGTTGCTACTTCTAAGCAGCCTCTTTTTGCTTACATCCACTGCGAACAGCACTCAGTACAGGAAAATTCACCGTCCTCTATGATAGAATAAGAGAATGTGCGTGAAAATATAAACGCTGACTACCAACATAGGAGTGGAACAACTTTGGACAAAAATGACATCGCAAATATCCGCAAACAATTCAAAGTGGATAATGATTTATTGACCATACATGACATATTTAATGTGTACATTATGAAAGAGTCGAGTGATATTTATCATCACCAGAGTATGCCGTTTGAAATGCTGGAACAGGAACAGCAGGAACTGTTTATGGAAAACTTTAAAAAAGTGCTGTCCGGCCAATTGGATGAAAAGTTATTTGAATTAAAGTTTCAGCGTGATGTGGAAAACAACAGTCAGCTCATTCTCCATCAAGGTCTGTTAAGCAATGATACAGAAGAATGGAAAGGGCAAATGCTCCAGCTCGTCGAGAAAATGCTGAAGGATAAACAATATGAAATGGATATTGTCGTCACCTTTATTCGGGGGGAATATATGAAACCGATGAAAAACATGAGTGAGGAGTCGGAAGAAAGTGAACGGGATACCGTTTATTCCCATCCATTCATTTTATGCAGTATGAATAAAACGCAGGACCCGAAAAAAGAATTGCTGTTTGACTATGTTGAAAAGGAATTTAAATATAATATCGTCGTTGATCCAATCATCAATTTGAAAGCGCCCATATCAGGATTTCTATTTCCTTCGATCACGGATAATGCAGCGGATGTCAATCATGTCCTTTATGCGGCTGGGAAGAAGAATGAACCGAGTTATCATTTTATCGAAGACGTTTTAAATGCGGAAGAAATCATGACCGCTGCACAGGATAAATTGGTTTTTGAGGAAATTGTGAAAAACGTCGCCGGTGATCAGGCAATCAATACAGAAACACTTTCAAATGTGTATGAGGGAATCAATCAGGTTGTGGAAGAGAATGAAGAGGAGGAGCGGCCGACATTGGACGCGGGAGACGTTGAGCACCTTTTAACGGGCAGCGGACTGGAAAATGTCAATGCCGAAAAGGTGTCGTCCGCCTTTAAAACGGTCATTGATGATGAAACATATGAGTTTAAAGCGAACAACATCGTACCGAAATATGATTCAAAGTCTATTAAAATAGAAACGAAAATAGCGAATATCAAGATCAGCCCGCAAGACTTGAGGCACGTACGACAGGTCCACTTTGGGGGGAAGCGTTACTTAATGATGGAAGTGGAAGAGAACACAGTGATTGAAGGTTTTGAAATGATTCCGGAGGCTTTAGTTCAAAAAGCGCCGGAGGATGAGGAATGATATGTTGAACAAAACAAGAACGTACGTTTGCATTTAGGTGTTGTTTACAGTATAATAAGTCGTAAGATATCAGTAATGCAATCGAATTTAGGGTGGTGGAGGGATGCGTATGACCAATGAAACAGACATCCTGATTTACCAAACAGAAGATGGGAACACAAAAATAGATGTTAGGCTGGAGAATGAAACGGTATGGATGACGCAAAAGGCAATTGCGGAGCTGTATCAAAAGGGAGTAAATACAATTAACGAGCATATAAAAAATATATATGCAGAAGGTGAGCTTCACGAATCGGCATTCGGAAAAACCGTTGAACGGATTCGTGAAGACTGTGGCTGGCAGTATTGCTATCCAGGAGTATGAAACGTTCATCAGCAACGAATAGAGCAAAACGCGGGTGATGACTTTGAACAATTTATTAACCGAAATAATTTGAAGGAATAAAAAACGTTTAAATAAAAATACCCAGCCAAACACCAGTAATCATGGCAAGTAAAAGGATGATTTTTTCGTATGCCGAAACTTGGTCATGATCATCCACTTGCATTTTCAGAACTAAGAAAATGGCAGTACCTGCAACAGCCAGTGTTCCAATCATTGCCCAGATCCGATCGGTTCCGAGCCATACGGCACATAAGCCCGTCAGCGCGAAATATAATAGGGCGGGTAACCGGCTGAACGCAGATCCAAATTTCTCAACAGACCATACGACACTAGTGATTTTGATAGGGGAAGCCATTCTATCAGCTTCACGGTCCGGTATATGATGAACCATGACCCAGGCCATACAAATTAAAGCATTGATCATGGCGTTTTGCAGTGCCCATATAGGAATCGAATCCAATGTTAGCCAGGCCCCACCCAGCCCGAGAATAAAAACAGACGGAAACATCGACAGCCATTCGCCAATAAACGGACGATAGCTGAGCTGCAATGGACGGAGTGAGTATGAAACAGCGCCCCATATACCAATGGCAAGTAATATTGCAATTTTATAGAAACCAAAAATGATTAATCCTATGACAATCAAACCAAGTGAAAAAACAAGCCATTTTCCCAGCAGCCAAAGTGAGGAGGCTGAAATAACCCCAGTTTGTATGACACGACTGCCGCCTGATAGAATTGCCGGACTGTTCTGGTCCGTTCCTGACGTGTGGTCAACACAATCGTTCAGAACATGTGTAAGCACGCCGTGAATGAGAAAGGCTCCAAATACGAGTAACAGGAATATCAGCAGCAACCTGTTATTTGAAACAGAATAATACAGGAATATAGGTAACATAGTGGAAACAATTGTCGTTATGCTTGATGAGATGACTGCTATGGATCGTAAGAGAATCCAGCTGTTTTTGAGTGGTGCCAGGAATGTCTGGTTCATCGCTTTTCTAACTCCTTTTTATTCTGCCTTAACGGACGACAAGCCTCACGATTTCAATGCAAGCGGTAAAGCTGAGCGGTGTTACCTGTGAAAGTGAAAATCCGGCTCTGTTTAACGAACATTCAGCGGGAAAAAGCCCCCACTGAGTGACATTTCATGTAATAGTATCATAGTATATACACTTATTTCTTTCTAGTATAATATGAAAGTATGAATCATACTACTGCACGGGACAATATCTGCCCGATTAAATTGCTCGCGCGAAAAGTTTTATATCACCGTTATTTTGGTTAAAGAGGTGAGAAAGATGGACAACTCTGAAATTGAGGTTTTGAAGCTGAATGTATCAACTGACAAAGAAGCATTGAAGTATATGGGTGATTTCCTGGTGTTTCAGGGAATTGCGGAGAAAACTTTCCCTGAAAAAGTGATGGAGCGGGAAATGGAATTGCCTACAGGATTGCCGGTACAGCCCTATGGTGTTGCCATTCCGCATACAGACCCGGAGTATGTCATCCAGCGTCAGCTGCTGGTTGCGCCTCTGAAGCACCCTGTTGTTTTCGCGCAAATGGGGGACCGTGATCAACATGTGAAGGTTTCGTTTGTTTTTATGCTGGCAATCCCGGACTCCGGCGAGCATTTATCATTGATGCGGGATCTGTTCAACTGCTTTGAGGATGATCAATTCAATCAGGCACTGGCCAATTGGGACGGGAAAAAATCCTCTCTGAAACGATTGATTCAACGGCATATACATGGGTAAACAACAGATATTGGGGAGGGTCAGGCACCCTGTTTCGTCTTGTATACTGGGCGTGGTGCCTGTCTTTTTGATCAATCCTTATTTTTCAGCCGTTCGATGATTTTTTCCGGATTTTCTATGATTTTTTTATATTGTGTTGTCTTGTTAATTACCGGATATCATTGAGTTTCGGCGAATCGGGACACGAGTGTCTGCCACCCTGTCCCTACTTCAATTCTTTTGCTTCCTCATCATACAACGCAGTGCGTTTAATATTGACACCGACAAATGATTCAAGGATTGCCTGACCGCCGGCAATTGCCAGGATAAAGATTAAATACTGGGCGATATCGGGAATCCACAGATATATCAGACCGAGAAATATCGCACTCCAGATTCCTGCGCACCAGTAGCAGGTTAAAAGGTAGCCGATGTTGGATTTGGGCACCGTCTTCGTTTCTGTTTGCGAGATTTTCTTTTCTGTTAAAAAGGGTTTGCGGATAAATTCAGTTATTTTATCGAATACGATTAAGTGTGTCAGCCTGTAGCTGGCAAGTACCAGCATGATTAAAGCCATCCAAGTTAATTCCAGTTCCACAATAAAACAGATCCTTCCGATTTTTTCCTTAGTCTTAACTTATTAAAGAATCTTAACCAAGAAATGGGACAAGAGTGTCTGACACTCTGTCCCTATTCCTGCACGATATACGCATCGTTAATGCCTGCGTTACGGACTTCTTTCAATCGTGCTTCGGCATTTTCCCGGTCTGAAAAAGCACCGGCCTGAACACGATACCATTGTTCGCCGGAAATGGTAACTGCCATGACAAAAGATTCGATGTCCTTTGATTGCAGGTAATCTACCCGATTGTCTGCATTTTCCTTTGACTGGAATGATCCGGCTATGACTTTATACAGTGTCCCGGGATCATCTTTTTTTTCCAGGTTAAACGCTTTTGCCAATCCATTCACATGCCCCCTGGCTACAGATTGCCGCCATGAAGCTTCTTTCATTAGTTCAGCATCCTGTGCATTGTCGATGAATCCATTTTCTGTTAGAAGTGCCGACATGGTTGTTTCCCTTAGTACATGAAAGTTCGCCTTTTTCTGACCGCGGTCCTGCAGCTGATTCACCTTTATGACTTCTGCATGAATCGTATCTTGATAACGGGCTGTTTGTGATGAGTCAGATAAGCTGCTGTGGATAAAGTCCTCATAGCCCCGGGCTGATCCATTAAATGAATTGCAATGAATCGACAAGTAATAGTCCGCACCCCACGAATTAGCTTCGTTGGTCCGCTGGGTCAGACTTTTCGTGCTGTCATCTGTGCGGCTCATGCGCACATGAACACCTTTGTATTCATTGGTTAGAATGTTACGGATGCGGCGTGCAATATCAAAATTGATATTTTTT
>NZ_DATGTI010000197.1:0-17955 GCF_035301925.1 Lentibacillus sp.
TCTTCCGCTGTACGGTTTTTCAAGGATACATTGTAGGTAAACGTGGAATCCGCATGTCCTTCCATGTTTTGCTGTTCGGTCGTCAGTTCTGTTTCAAACGTTCCTTGTTCGGATACGGTCGTTGTAAACGGCAATTCTGCATAACCTTCTCCGTCTCCATCAGCGACCAATGTAAAATTGTAGTCGGCTTTCTCGACTTCAAGCGGCACGGTCACCTCCAGCGTAATTTGTTGTTCCCCGCCCGGTTGAACGGACAATTGCTGGATATCTCTTCCATTCGCTGTTATGGTATTGCTCCATCCTTCAGGCAGACCTTCCAAGGAAAATGTCAGGTTTTGAATGTTTGACCCACTGTTCATCACGTCGACCTGATAACTGACGGTTTCACCGGGTGTTACCGATAAGCCGGTGTAAGGTGTGAATAACGTAATCCCACCTGCAGCATAAGTTTGGTTCACTGCCGGTGCTGTGCTGAATAGAAGCATAACAATTGCTGTAATTGAAAGGATTTTTCTGAACATCTCCATTGACCTCCTGCTATATTTTTTCATAATAGTTACGAAGGTAATCTTGTTTTGGATTTGTTCAATTGCAAAAAAATTGATAAATTAATAGATAAAGTTTTTATACTCGTCTTAGTGGGCGACTCCTATTTGAAAACTTTGTAGTTATTGTGGGCAACCGCCAATAATGGTCGATTCTGTTCAACTAACATTCAGCGGGGAAAAGCGCCCCGCTGAATGAAGTTTCACTTTATATTTTGGAGGGCGTAACATGGGTGAACATAATGATAGCATACAGTTGTTAGAAAATATTTCCATGGGTTCCCGCCATTCCTTTGATCTGTTTTATGAAAAACATATTTCATTTGTCTTTCAGATTGCACTGCATGTGACTGGTAACAGGGCAGAAGCAGAAGATGTTTGCCACGATGTATTTCTTGAAGTTTATCAAAAAGCGGATCAATATCAGGTTTCCAAAGGCAGTGTGGAGGCGTGGCTCGCAATTAGAACAAAAAGCAGGGCACTTGATCGTGTCCGGAAGAAGAAACCGATACTTCGGGATAAACTGGAAGAATTACTGTCAGGTGAAGAAAAAGGCGCTGACAAACAGTTTCTTTCCGAATTGGAAAAAGATACGATAATCGAAGCTTTGAAACATTTGCCCAAAGAACAGCGTGAAGCAATTTACAGGTCCTATTTCCGGGAAGAAACACATAAAGAAATTGCTAGTACGATGAACAGACCGCTGGGGTCAGTTAAATCGTTAATCAGGTATGGCTTGAACAATCTGCGGAAACAGAAGTCCATATTCAGCAGGATCGACTCTAATGGGGGTGAAAAAGATGGCATTTTATAAACATATCCCCGAACAGAAAATAATTGATTTTGCCCTTGGTAAACTGGGTGAAGAAGAACGTGCAAATGTCATTCATCATACAAATCAGTGCCCTGATTGTCAGGGTGTCCTGGAGGAATGGCAATATATGATGTCCGAAGTAAACGAGGACAAATCAGTACCCTCCACCGCACTGAAAGACAAGCTTGATAAAAGTATTGACGAAGGGAACAAACCAGTTAAAAATAATCGACGGCGGAAACCAGTTTATTGGCTGGGCGGGTTGGCCGCAGCACTCCTGTTAACGATTGGACTCACCACACTCACTGATGAGAGGACTGCAATGAATGAAGATGTGATGTATAATGAGGAGATCAATGAAGCAGAGATCCAGACCAGGCCCGAGACCAAACAGCTTAAGATCATTCCTGTGTCCCGGTTCGATCATGTATCCGGCAATGTCTGGATAAATGATGCCACCAGGGAATTATTGGTTGAAATCGACGGGCTGGCCAACATGTCCGGGAGAAATTACCAGATGTGGATTGTGGATACAGATGATAATGTACATGGCGAGGTCCTGCCGATTCAAGATGGCTCTGTACGTGTTTTATACCAGGGAAAAGATGTCAATCGGTTTAAACTGATCAAAACGAGTGTAGAACCAGCTGGGGGCAGTGAGAAACCAACTGGTCCGGAAACATTTTCGGTCGATTTGCCCCATTAATGGCTGTGAAAGTTTAATGCTTACAGGAGGTGCGGTATATGTAAGCATCTTGGACTACCGGGATCCCGGCAGTCCAAGATTAGACTCATATGATATTTTACCGGTATCATTAAAACCAGGCTGCGCCAACAATGATAAGCAGGATGAATAATACGACGATCAGCGCAAATCCACCGCCGGCACCGTAGCCGCCACCAGCACCATAGCCGCCGCCATACCCGAATCCGGCACCACCGTATCCGTGACCGCCATAGCCACCGTATCCACATCCAGGTCTAGGTCCAAATCCCATTTGTACCCCTCCTCAAAGACTTTGTATTTTTAGCAGATAGGAAAGATCTTTCTTATCTGCATAAGTCAAACCAAGGCTTTCATTATAAAGGCTTGACGATAAGTCGAATTTTCTGATGTTTAATTAATAGCCAACGTAAGCAACGCCTACAATAATCAACAGGATAAATAGAACTACGATTAAGGCAAATCCTCCACCGTAGCCTGCTCCGCCAACATATTCACTCATTCATTAACACCTCCATAACCTGTTTGTTAGTAATATATGTAGGTAAATGTATATTGATATGGGTACACTCCCAAATTACGGGAATTGGGCTCAAGTATACGTCGCTTGGGCTGATCCATTTTCCGCTGGTCCCCAGTATAGTTGTCCCTTACTGAATACTTTCTGCTGCATATACTGTCATATGTTTCAAGGGATCTGGAGGTGAACGAATGTCGGTTAAATATTATTATGACTTATGCTGTAAATATAAAGGGAGACCCGTGAAAATAACCACCCGTGACGGAAAGGTCCACCGTGGTGTCATTAAAAATGTCGACAATCACCGTGTATATCTTCAGCCGCTTCATCATCGGGGGAGTTTAGGCGGCTTTGGCTATGGGTTTTATGGGGGATACGGATACGGTCCCGGATTAGCTTATGGCATCGCATTGGGAGCAATTGGTACACTGGCTGTACTTCCATTTTTCTTCTGGTAAAGGCTTGTCCTTTTGACTGAAAAACAGACGGATTCAGGGTTCGTCTGTTTTTTCGATTATATTTTCCGATTTTACAGGCAATAAGTCCTGTGTTGTGACGTCTTTTTCCTTCATATAGTTCTTGACCAGATGATACCCGGCGCAATAGCCGGCCATTTTAGGGTAAAAACCAAAACCATATAATAGTTGTGTATGTTTGCGGCCGGATTTTGGGACGTCCCGGTTGGGCATGATCAGGTTGGCACATATTCTTTCCAGTAAGGCATCCGGGTAATATGACGTCCATTTGGCTGTATACTGGTCACCAAGCCTTTCACGGACGGCATTTTCCGCCAGCCCTTCCAGAATGATAGTATCCAGCAATGTGTATTCAGCTTCCTTTTTGCTGTATTTGGATAATCTGCAGACATGGTTATACTCATGGGTGAAAAGAGCCCGTATTTCTTTTTCCGTATTGGTCTTGGAAACGAATAAAAATAGTTTATCAGAGAAAGTGAGTCCTGATTTCCCGTTTTGTTCCTGTCTTAGTTTCCGATTATTCGGATCTGCCGGGAATATAAAAATCGGAATATCCGGCCCGGTCCACTCTTTTTGTAGTTCTTTTGCTTCCCGCTGTACAATTTGCCAAATACGACGCTTCTGTAAAGTTTTGATACATTCATGCCCATCCCTGAGCGGTTCGTGGAACATGCCATGCATTGCCAAGTGCCGGTGAATTTCGGCGGCTGAGACGTCTTCATCAAATTGGCTTTTCAGTTTTGTGCAAAGTTCCAGCGGCTCATCATAATGATCCAATAGCCATTTGTCGGTTCGAATGACACTCATAAGCATTCTCCTAATCTTTTTCATCTAATACTCTATGTTTTCCTCGATTTTAATGTTACGAAATCTGTCGGTCGGGAGGGGGCAATGTGTTAGACAAATACCTTTTCATTTAATCAATGGCTTGAATAGGATATAACAAAGCGAGTCAAGGAGGTGTTATGATGATATATCCTGGAAGACCCGGAAGACCAATGCCGCCGTCCCCTCCGATGCGACCGCCCCGCCATCCGATGCAGGGACCGCGGCAATCAGCCGGTCAAAATATCTTGAATCAATTCCGGGATTCAGAAGGTAATTTGGATATTGACAAAATCACAACGACGGCTCAACAAGTCGGAAAACTCTATGATCAGGTAAGTCCGCTGATCACAAAATTTATCAAACGATAACTTACCCCGCATATAACGGACAGTAACCCGCGATAAAACGGCGACTAACTGTCCATAAATACCCGATTCTGTTCGTGCCCTTACAATGCGGGTCACAAAGGTGTTACTCAAGGTCTGTTTTTCATGGGGGTGGTAAAATCGGATGGTTATTCGTAAAGCGACAAAACGTGAAACACGGCAAATCATAAGTCATTCAATGGATGTGTTAACAGAAGCAAGTATGGGGCATATTCCAGCAAAGAAAGAAAAAGTCTGGCAAATGGTCACGCCATTTTTGGCTGGTGGCGGCTACTATCTGGTTTGCACAGAAGATGACAGACTTCAAGGATGGGTCGGCGTCGGGAGTACAACAGACTATTATACAGACAAACCAGTTGGTATAATTCCGGAACTTTACGTGCTGCCGCCATACCGGAAACAGGGGATCGCAGAAAAATTGTGTGATGAAGCATTAAGAAGGTTGCAAGGATCGGGATATGCTGCCGTCCAGCTCAATGTGTTCGCCGGCAATGCTAGTAAACAGCTTTATCAGAAGCTTGGTTTTCAAGACGTTGCCATATTAATGGAAAAGCGATTGGATTAGGCTCGAATATGTCTGCTAAAGAGACTGCCGTCATGATTGGTCGTGGCAGTCTTTTCTATTAAAGAAGATGTTCAAAAAGTCCGGAAAAATGACAACATCGAACAGATGATCTTCTGCTAAAACTGCCCACGTCCTGTGGCGGGCGCAGAAGTCACCACAAACAAGAGAAGCCCGCTCCTTGGAAAAGAAGAACGCTTTTCCTGCGTGCGAAGTGAATTCGATAAAGCTTTTCTTGTGCTCGAAACTTCGCCGCCTCGAACGTTGACACGATTGACGTGTTAGTGCCGGCGCCCGTACAGGACGCCTGAGAACTTAGACTGCCGGTCTTTTTATCAAAAGCTTAATCATTTGTAATCTGTTATGTTTCATGATAATTTAATTTACAGAATATAAAAAATATAGTGTTTAAAATGTCTTTTTTGGAACTTTAACTTAGAAGGTGATTGGATGAACAAAACACAGCATAATTGGCAGGTAATCCGGTTTAACGGATTGGATCCATTATCGCTGGATGATGAAATCGCTGCAGAATTCCCGCTGACAGTTATACTTAACGGCGAGGAATTCGCCAC
This sequence comes from Lentibacillus sp., assembly GCF_035301925.1. Classification (GTDB taxonomy): domain Bacteria; phylum Bacillota; class Bacilli; order Bacillales; family Amphibacillaceae; genus Lentibacillus. Next base: position 5,431 of record NZ_DATGTI010000197.1, read on the forward strand.
AATGGTATGTACACCAACCGATCTGGAAGAACTGACAATCGGTTTCCTCGCTTCGGAAGGGATCATTCGTGTTTATGATGACATAAACAATATTTCGATAGATGAAGGTAAAGGGTTTGCTTACATTGAGGTCAATAAAGAGATCGATTCGATTCAACAGGACCATTCAAAACGTTTTATTGGTTCCTGTTGCGGAAAAAGCCGTCAGTTTTATTTTAAAAGTGATGTTAGAACGGCCAAGACTGTATACAGTCGCCTGTCTATATCTGTTGATCAGTGTTACAGGTTAATTGGCCAGCTGCAGCTGGAATCAGAACAATTTATCCGGACTGGAGGGGTTCATAACGCCGTTTTGGCAGTACCTGATGAGATGCTTGCCATCCGGACCGACATTGGCAGGCATAATGCCCTTGATAAAATTTACGGTCATATACTTAAACAGCGTATTCCGTTAAAAAACAAATTAATTGTGTTCAGTGGCCGGATTTCTTCTGAAGTGTTGCTTAAGATATCCAAAATCGGTGCGGGCATCCTGCTTTCCAAGTCGGCACCCACTGATCTGGCACTGCAACTGGCGAACGATTTGGGCATTACTGTGATCGGATTCGCAAGAGAAGATAAAATGAACGTTTACACACATCCATATCGGATCGAGGAAGTCAATTAGGGATATGAAAGTAAAATATAATGCCGTGTTGGCCGGTAAACCAGGCAGTGTCTGGATTATCAGTTTTTTATGTTCTAAAATCTGCATAAGTAAATGTTCACGGGCTTTTTACCAAAAAAAGGATGCAATAGGAGCAGAAATTTTTGTGCAAAATAACAACAGATCAATTGATTGGAGGGATATGCATGCCGAAAAAGCAGCATAAAACGAATCCGGAAGATAGCCGTAACATCGCTGAAAAGGATTATGAACCGGCAAATTACCGCGGCAGCACACAGTTTGAAAAGGGAATAGCGGAAACGCATGAACAAGTGTCAGATGACTACAAGGAAGGAACGATTGACAGAAAATTAGAGGACGAATAATCTCATTTGAAAGATTCAAGGTCAAGCGCCTTTTTTGTCATTTGTCATACAATCGCCTTGGCAATGTTAATGACAATAGCGTATCGTATATTAACCGGCCAAGCAATGAAAAACCAGCGCTCATTCAATTCTCACCTTGACGGATAAAGTCTCTTTGTCGAAAAAGAGACTTTTTTTATGAAAAATATCGATGTCTGTTTACTTTTTACTATAGCCATGAGCATATTTCTTCAAATCAATCACATCCGCCTTTACCCTCTTGAAAGTCATTCATACGATAATATATAACGTCCAGACAACCATCGTGAATAAAAATGCAGCAACTTGTAATCCACTCCATATAATTAAAGCTTACTCTGCTATTCTTACTCGGGAGGTGAACACCATGGATAATATGTTAAAAAAAGCAGAAAAGAAAACAGGGGTTAAAAGTAAAGATATCATGAATCTTGCTCAATCACTGAATGGTACCGATCTATCGAATGAAAAAAATATAAGAAGGCTTGTTAAACAAATTTCCAGGATGGCCAATAAAAAGGTTTCAAAAAGTACAGAAGATATGATTGTGGAAACGCTGACGAAGAAAAAAGGAAAAATCGATCATTCGACTATTTCAAAAATGTTATAGCAAAATCAGAAATCCCCCAACTGTCATGATCAAAGGGGGATTTTGTATATCCTATTTTCTTTCCCAGAAACGTTGCATGGCAATGGCAGAGACAAAGTCCTTTTCAAAGTTGGGATTATTTCCTGCAAAAACGACACCAGCCAAATTATTTTGTTCTGATGTCTGAATATAAGACTGTCCTGTTGAGGCAACACCGATTGGTTTATAGTGTTTATACGCATTTTGTATGAAATGCCTAAACTCCTGATCAAATTTTTCCTGATTCTTAGAACTGCCGCCAATGACGTAGAGTGAGTCATACAGATAAGGACTCGTTGTAAGAAATGTCTCATCAACTTTGAGTTTTGTGCCATCAGCACCTGTCACCGTACCAAGGTGTTCACTGACAATTTTAATAAAAACGCCACATTGCTGCAGATAGTTAAGCACACTTTTGCCAATCAGTACACCTACTTTTTGTGTATATGCATAACTCGGTGTATTGTACTGGCTAAGAGAAGGATAACTTGTTGAAATGGGGACATGGGAACCACTTGGACGATCGACACCAATATTATCAGCAACGGTGCAAGCCATTTCCTTATCGACATTGACAAGCAAATTAACGTTTTGCTGGCGGACAGATTCGCTTTCTACTTTTCCGAGTTGATAGCTGAACGCTTGAATCGTATGCTGCTTTTCAACAGGTGTCATGCTATTCCAAAATATTCTTGGTTGCGAGAAGTAATCTTTGAACGATTCACTTCGATTTCGTATGACGTAACCTTCCACTTTTTTCGGATAATGCTCATACCCGCCTGCTTCCGGAGGTGTCGTGTATGGGGTGTTATTTGCCAGCGAATTTTCATGATAGTTTACCTCATCCACATCGATTCGATATCGCATAGGGCCTCGCCTTTGATTATTATGAAATGGGCAAATCGGTTTATTGATCGGTAATTCTACAAAATTCGTTCCAATTCGATGTACTTGTGCAGCATGATAAGCAAATAACCTTCCCTGCAGGACGGGATCATTGGAAAAATCAATTCCCGGAACGACATTTGCAGGATTAAATGCGGCTTGTTCTGATTCTGTATGGTAATTATCAATGTTTCTATTTAACGTCATCTTCCCGATAAGGTGAACAGGGACAAGCTCTTCCGGCCAAAACTTTGAAGGATCAAGAACATCAAAGTCATATTTGAATTCATCCTCCAGCGGAATCAGTTGGACACCTAATTCATATTCAGGAAACGCCCCCTTGTCAATCGCTTCTCGTAAATCTCTCCGGTGGAAATCCGGATCAAGTCCGCCGATTTTCAGCGCCTCATCCTGAAGCAGGGAATGAACACCAAGAACAGGCTTCCAAACAAACCTGACAAAGGTTGCTGTGCCTTGTTCGTTGACAAATAGGTACGTATTAATGGACCACGATTCCATCATTCGGTAACTACTTAAAATACCCCGGTCAGACATGATCCACTGCACCATATGAAGTGATTCCGGGTTATTGGCGACATAATCCCAAAAATAGTCGTGTGCGCCGGTAGCTGTTGGTATGGCATCATCCGGTTTAGATTGGTACGCGTGCATCGCATCGGGAAATTTCATTGGGTCTTGATTAATTAATACAGGCATATCGATTGTTGTCAGATCGTAATTTCCTTCTTCTGTATAAAACTTAACGCCCTGACAACGTAAATCCCTCGCCGTATCATACGACCCCTCTAGGCCCTTGTACGGTGGAAAAACGAATAGTTAATGGCGTCTTTTTACCCGCTTCCTGTAAAAATCCCGCTTTTGTCACATGCCTCATCGACTGATAACACTCAAACTCCCCATAGGCACTGTAACCTCTTGCATGAACCGTTCTTTCAGGTTCCTCTTCCTGCACAAAATGTGTCATTTTTTCAAAGTAATGGACATCCTGATGTAATGTAGGATCACGTTCACCGGCTGATAATATGTCCGAATCGTTTGATATTTTTCTGCCTTGATTTGTCGTCATTGGCTTCCCTGTGTTTTCTCTACGATAATGATTCAGCTGTTCCTGTTTAGAATTTTGGCCCAGATGCCGGTTGTTTTCTGACGATGACTTATTATCCATGTAATCCCTCCGTAGTGGCATAAAAATTTATTAACCTTTATATACTTATGCATGGTTTCTGAAGCTTAGAATAGTCAATTTCACTGATTATTATTCGAGTTACATAAAAATTCGCATATTCTCTCACCCGCTTCATACAGTAATAGCAGCCATAAAGGAGGAATGTTTGATGGAAGAAATGAACATGATAAGACAGGGATTATATTTACAAGGTTTTTCTGTCTATGAGGCGGATACCTCGTATATTCATAACATACTTTGCACGATGAATCAGGCACAGGCGTCTTTCACCGCATTCCCTCATCTGAATCAGGAAGTCCCCATTACAATTGTAGATAAGGCGTTAATGCGAGATGAGTGAGTTAGCCTTCTTAACCGCTACTGAGCTTGCACCATTAATCCAATCTCGGCAACTGTCGCCGGTCGAATTGACCAACGATATGTTAAACCGCATCGACTCAATGGACCCGAGTCTCCGCACATATATTACACCTCTTCATGATTTAGCCCGCCATCATGCCAAAAAAGCAGAAGCTGATATCATAAGCGGTGCATACAAAGGACCTCTCCATGGCATCCCGATCGGTATCAAAGATAATTACTATACAAAAGGTATCCGAACGTCAGTCGGCTCAAAACTGTTTGCAAATTTTATTCCTGACAAAACGGCGACAACAGTTGAAAAACTGTTGGGAGCAGGGACCATTATGTTAGGAAAACAAAATCTTCATGAACTTGCTGCCGGGTCAACAAGGACAAATCCGTTCTTTGGCACAACCCGAAATCCATGGAATACCCAATACATGCCAGGCGGATCAAGCAGCGGGGGGACTGCTTCTTTGGCAGCCGGTCTGACAACAGTTGCAACCGGATCAGATACATTCGGCTCGATTCGCTTACCAGCTGCCATGTGCGGTGTTTACGGGTTAAAGACAACTTATGGCCTCACCAGCACACATGGTATATTCCCTACAGCGATGTCACTGGATACGGCCGGCCCCATGGCACGGTCGGTTTCAGATTTGGCTTTGATGCTTCAATGTATGGCAGGTTTTGATGTCAATGATCCCGTAAGCCTTAAGGCACCGATTCCAAACTACACGGAACATCTTAATCAAGGAATCAAGGGCTTAAAAATCGGTATTCCATCTTATTATCTTGAAGGATTAGATCCGGATGTCGAAAAGCTTTTCCAGCATGCGATCACAACATTGCAGCATTTAGGGGCTGACATAAAGGAAATGGCGATCCCTGAATTAACGCTGTCAACATTTTCAGGCTATGCTATTGTGACCGGAGAAGCGTCTAATTTTCATTATGAATGGCTCAGGACGCGTCCAGAGGAGTATTCCGCGGATAACCGGGCATTCTTTTCAGCTGGTACATTGACGACGACACCCCAATATGTCATAGCTCAGCAAGCCCGGCGAAAGATGACAGAAGCATTTGATAAAGCCTTTGAAGATGTTGATGTGCTGCTTGGCCCGACGATACCGATGACAACACCGGCGTTCAGTGAGAATTGGGTTGACCAAAATTTAGAGGTGATACGACGCTGCCTGCCATTTACCGCGCCTGTCAATTTAACGGGAACACCAGGCTTGGCTGTGCCAATGGGATTAGATCAAAGAGGACTTCCTGTCGGTATGCAATTCATTGGCAATCATCTTTCCGAAAAATGTCTGCTGCAGATCGGTCATGTGTGGGAACGTACAGAACCATTAAGCATAAGGGCATGATGCACGACCTGCACATGTCCTTTAGTTTTGCGTATCTTCCAAAAAATACATTTGGAAAGACTGGTCAATCACTTTGACACGATAGCGATTCCGGATTACGGCCGCTATGTGAGTTGGGAACACTAACTTATTTTGAAAACCTCGGCTTGTTGCCGCAACTTTGGCAACAAACCTTAGTCTTTTTTTGGTCGGTGTTGTGAACAATCATTTGAAAAACTGTATTTATTTCTACTGAATGAAATTTGTATAAATCCATCTCCTTAGGTCAATTATTTTGAGGTGCGATGCATAAAAGGAATTAGCGTCACCAATGACGAAATATAATTGTAAGGCTTATCGAGGGGGGATCGAATGAGCGTGAAACATTATAGTTTTGGAATGCTTTTTCTGTTTATGGGCGTATTATTGATTGGATCGTTCGCTATAAATAAGCCAGATCAGATAGATAGTGGGAGAGAGGCGTACAATATGATGGGTGAAAAACTGAACCATTTGATAGAAAATGAACCGAAACTACAGGGTTCGATCGCGGGGATAAGTATCCGTCACGCTACAACAGGAGATAAAATTTATGACCATATGGGGGACGTGAGGCTGCGTCCGGCTTCCAACATGAAATTATTAACAGCTGCCGCAGCCCTTGCCGTATTGGGGGAGGATTACAAGTTTTCAACGGAAGTGCTGACCGACGGATCCGTATCAAATAATAAACTGAATGGTGACCTTTTTTTAAAAGGAAAAGGTGACCCGACACTACTACCTGATGACTTTGATACATTTGCAAAAAAAGTGAAAGAAAACGGAATTGATGTGATTAACGGTGATATCGTCGGGGATGATACATGGTTTGATGATGTCCGGTTGTCACCTGATGTTGTCTGGCGTGACGAGCACTGGTACTATGGTGCACAAATTTCTGCTTTAACCGCTTCACCTGATGAAGATTTCGATGCCGGAATGGTCACTGTTGAAGTGACGCCGGGTGATGCCGGGGAAAAGCCTTCCGTAACCATCAAACCCGAGACGGCATATGTCGATGTCAGCAATAACGCCAAAACAGTAGCCGCTGGAACTGAAGAGGATTTGACGTTTAACCGGATTCACGGTAAGAACACGATAACGATTGAGGGGACGATCGCGGCTGAATCAGATAATGTAAAGGAGTGGATGGCCGTTTGGGAACCGACCGGCTATGTGCTGGATCTATTCAGGCAATCGTTGGAAAAGCAGGGGATTACATGGACCGGCGAAGTAAAAACCGGACAAGCCCCGGAAAAAAAGAATGTATTATATACTCATGAATCGATGCCTCTTTCAGGGCTGCTTGTTCCGTTCATGAAATTAAGCAACAATACACATGCAGAGATGCTTGTTAAGGAAATGGGCAAAGTTGTACATGATGAAGGCAGCTGGGAAAAGGGTCTTGAGGTCGTTGAAACGGAAATGCAAAAACTCGGATTGAATACCCATACTCTCACCATCAGGGATGGGTCCGGTATTTCACATATGAATATGATTCCGGCCAATGAAATTTCCAAATTGTTGCATGCAGTGCAGGAGGAGCCTTGGTTTGATACATACCTTAACGCTCTTCCTGAAAGTGGTGCATCAGAAAGGATGATCGGTGGAACTTTGCGGTATCGGATGGACGGTCAAAACGTTCAGGCCAAAACCGGGACGATTGATGGTGTGAGCGCACTTTCAGGTTATGTGAAAACAACTCAGGGGGAAAAGCTGATTTTTTCCATCATGCAGAATAATTTGCTTGATGAAGAAGATGGACCTGATATTGAGAATGAAATTGTTCAGATAATCGCAAACCACGAATAAAGGGAGCCTGTCCAGGGGCTCCCTTTTTAAATGCCGATGATCGGCAACGCTTATTGATTGTTGTTTTGCTGTGCCTGCTGCTGTGCTTGAGTCACTTGCTGCTGTGCCTGCTGCAGCTGTTGCTGTGCTTGTTGCGCTTGCTGGTTCTGCTGTGCGCCTGCTTGTTGCTGTGCATTTTGCAACTGCTGCTGCGCTTGCTGTACCTGCTGCTGCGCCTGCTGCAGCTGCTGCGGATCAGCACTAGCCTGTGCTTGCTGGACAGCCTGTTGAGCCTGCTGCGCTTGTTGTACTGCCTGTTGCAGCTGTTGTTGGTTTTGTTGTGCCATTACATATAACCTCCATATTGTTATTTTTCGAGCTTTGTAACGCTCCGTATTTATCATGCCGCATGTTGTTATAATTATGTATTGGATTATAAATTCCTTGAAACTTTTTCCTATTTTACTGACTTTAACTAGTAAGAAGGGAGGATGGGGGAGCGCGGTTTTCCGCAAGAATCACCAGTGTATTCTGTCACACGTGAAGCAGCAGATTATATTTATCTGGAAAATTTGAAAGTAATCATTCCAATTACGAAATAATATATACTAGGGAATTGGCTCATATAGAGTGTCAGTCCCTTTTTATGTTGGCTAAAGTGTTGCTAAACTTGAAATGCTGACTGTGTTAGTTGTCGGATGATTGGCTGATGTCTTGAAGCTGTTCTTATGAAGCTGTTCAAAAACCCATGCAGCAAATGCATATAACGCTCCCAATCTCACATAATAACATCATGACTATATTTATCGTCCAAGAAGGATGTTCATATGACTATGAAAAAATCACAGAAAAACGTGCAAAGGGATTTTGACAAGCTGTTAAAAGAATTGAAAAATAAAGATGGATTTATTAATTACCGGTATGAGCATGTAAAAGGAACGATACATTTAGGCTATTTAAAAACAGGTGTTGACCCGGAAAAACTGGAAAAATACATACTGCCCCGGATACAGGACTATGTGTACAATGATTTAACCGAACTGAATGAACATATCCCGTTTACCCAAACGGAATTGACCGATGATAACAGTCAGATCCAGGAAAAGCTGGTTCATGGTTTTATATATCTTTATATGGAGAATGTCAGCCCGTCGTATTTGTTGATTCCGGTTCCACTTGATGAAAAACGTGAAGTATCCACTCCTGAAATCGAATTTAGTGTTGTCGGGCCAAAAGAAGCGTTTGTAGAAGATATTGACACCAATTTGAATCTCATACGTAAACGATTGGCGATCCCTCAGTTAAGAATTGAAAAATTAGAAGTCGGTACAGTCACCAAAACGGACGTTGCGGTTGTCTCAATCGACGGAATAGCCGATGAGGAAAATGTTCAAACGGCGGTTCAGCGTATCAAAGATGTTCAAATTGATCAGGTGGTAGACAGCTCATTTATTCAGCAGACTATTGCCGATAATCAAAATTCACCATTCCCGCAGCTTCTGGATACTGAACGGCCTGACCGGATTACCTCTATACTTGTGGAGGGGAAAGTTGCGATCGTTGTTGATAATTCGCCGCATGTTTTACTAGGGCCAACCACACTGATTGAATTTTTTTCGTCGTTTGAAGATTACTTTTTAAATTGGATGACTGCATCGGCTTTCCGGCTGATTCGTCTGGTCGCTGTCTTTTTCTCAATCTTAATCTCGCCATTATACGTTGCCGTCCTGACCCATCATTTTGAAATTATACCACACGCCATGCTCGTTACGCTCGTCCATTCCAGAACGCAAGTACCATTTCCGCCGATTCTGGAAGCACTCATCCTTGAGTTTTCGATTGAATTGCTGCGTGAGGCGGGTGCCAGACTGCCAACCAAAGTCGGTCAGACGATTGGTATTGTGGGCGGTATCGTGATCGGAACCGCAGCTGTTGAAGCAGGGATGACAAGTAATGTGCTACTGATTGTTGTAGGGGTGGCTGCATTGGGGTCATTTACAACCCCGGTGTATAAAATGAGTAACACGATCCGGCTGATCCGATTCCCATTACTCATCGTTGCGGGTGTTTACGGATTGATTGGTCTGGCGATTGCCATTGCTTATATTATGGTGCACCTGCTGCGGCTGACATCGCTGGGAAGACCATTTTTTGCTCCGGTTTTTCCGTTTCGTTTGCAGGATTTCAAGGATGCACTGATCCGCCTGCCGTTTGACACACAAAACAAACGTCCATATCAGGTACGTCCAAGTAAAGTTAAACGGCCTCTTACCAATGAAAATGACAAGTAGAGGGATTGCGATGATTTCAATCGACGATAAAGTACCGGCCCTGATGGTGTTTTTTCTCATTTCAGCTTCACAATTAGGTGTCGGGTATCTTGGTTTTCAAAGTATTATCAACAAATACGCCGGTAATGATGCTTGGATTTCAATCATCGTTGCCGGTCTTGGTGTCAGTGTCATCATTTGGCTCATGTATCAGATATTAAAAAACGATAAAACAGGGGATATTGTTGCGATCCATCAGTTCACGTATGGCAAATGGCTTGGAAACTTTTTGACGCTGCTATTCACCATGTATTTGCTGTTGATGGCAACTGTTGTGCTGCGTACGTATGTTGAAATTATCCAGGTATGGATATTTCCGCATTTAAAAGTCTGGGCGTTCTTATCACTGCTGATTCCGCTGATTTATTACACGATTTCTGATCAATTCCGGACGGTTGTCGGCGTATGTTTCCTTGGGATTGTCTATCCATTTTTTTTAAATCTGACGCTGCTCTACCCATTAAAATATGCGGATATTACGAATATACAGCCAATCATGGATCACACCATCACAGAAATTATGCAATCGTCGGGCTTAGCCGCGCTTGATTTTATGGGCATTTCAGCGCTGCTTGTCTTTTATCCGTTCATACGTGAATCCGGCAAATCACAAAAATATGCCCATTATGGGAACCTCTATACGACGGTGACATATGTAATTGTTTGTTTGATCGCGTATGTTTATTACAACCAAAGCGAATTGGAAAACGTCATTTGGGCAACCTTAGGGCTCTGGAAAATCATTGAGATGCCGTTTATGGAACGCTTTGAGTACTTTGGGATTGCCACATTGTTCTTTACAATTTTGCCAAATGTCGTCCTCTTTATGTGGGCGGCCACACGTCTGGTGCACCGTACCTTTGGCTTCCAGCATAAAAAAGTCGCCGTTGTTCTCTTGGGGATTCTCTTCATTGCGTGTGTCATGTCGATGGGCAGGGAAGGTGTTAATATACTGAATGATACGGCCGGAAGGATTGGGCTCGTGTTTTTGTTTATTTACATACCTGTTCTGTTTATAATCAATTTTATTCGCAGGAAGGTGCGGAAAAATGTATCTTAAATATATTATTTTTTTCGTGTTTGTGATTGTCAGTTTACTGTTTAATTTTCAGATGCCGACCAAAGTGATCGATCAGATTCAAACGATTACCGTGGCGGGGTATGATGCGACTGAAGAGGATACGATCCAGGAAACCGTTGTGTCACCGAAATATCAGGAGGAAGGTCGAGTGGAAGATTTTATCTACACGGATACAGCTGCAAATATATATGAGAATCGGGTTAACTTAAATGCAAAAGCGACCGAACGATTGCTGAACGGTAAGCTGCAGGTTGCGTTATATAATCAGGAATTGGCCGAACAAGGCATTGAGAACTTTATCGAATATTTGACAAGAGATCCGTCGATTGGCGGTAACTTAAACCTTGCAGTGGTCGAAGGGTCAACACGTGAGCTGATCGATTCAGTAACAACCGGTAAGGGAATTGGTGTTTTTTTCAACGATTTATTTGAACATAATATAATACACGGAAGTTTACCGCAAACGAATTTAAAACTATTTGAATCCTGTCTGAAGAGTGAAACCTGTGACCCTTTTTTACCGATGTTCAGTGTTGAAGACGAAAATGCGACGCTAAAAGCAATCGCGTTGTTTGACGATGATAAATATGTTGATAACTTACCGATCCAGAAAGCCAATGTGTTTAAACTGCTTTATGAAAATGTCAGTGATAGCAATTATCAACATAAAAATGAGAGATATAATGTAGCACTTGAAAATCTTGAGTCAGATAAAGATATGGTTTTTGAAACGAATGGTGGCAGTGGTGAAGTTACGATTAATGTAAAGCTGCGGGGCGTTATTAGGGAATTCACTGGAAACAAAGTGACAGAACGGTTGACAGCGATTGAAAAAGATGTTGCAAAGGATATCGAAGAAGAGATAGATAAAATGATTAACCGTTTTCAGGAATTGAATATTGACCCGCTTAATATTGAAGGGACTGTCAAAAGCAGTAATCGGGATTATAATAAGGATCAGTTTAAATCTGCCTATCAGGAGATGCCGGTTAATGCGAGTGTGACGGTAAGAATTACGGGAACGGGTACAGAACGTTGAATTCAACAAAAAGGATAGGCGCTGCAGGATAGTTTGAGAAAGTCAGTGTTTTGAGAAGAGGATTATATGCGGACTCTGTCGCACTCTGACATCATGACTCATAGGATGCTTCTTCCTGATCAGGCCCGCCGCTATATTTAATGGAAGGGAAGAGGATGGCATTAAAGCTGTTCCGTGGCCGTGAGTGGTTGTCGAAGGCGGGTTGTGCAGATTGTGTCAGATTTTGTCGAAACCCCGAAGTTTACAAGTATATCGAAGTTCACAGTGGAAATCCCGAAGTTCATATTACTTTGCCAGAAGTTCACAAATTTTCCACTGAAGTTTTACGGATTCCAGTTGCCAGCCACCCGCCTTTGGCTTGCTTATCACTTGATGTCATCAATCGACTGATATTTTTTGTCAAAACCTAAATGGACAACTTCCCATAAATAAAATGAAGCAATGGTCAGGTGGGGGTCCCAGACAGGCTGTTTGTCAAGCAGGATCTGGCGTCGTTCGGACTTGTCCACTTCATACAGCCACTTTGCCCCGCGCTGGAGGCCGATATCATCAACTGCGAGCACGTTCATCCGGCCGAGTGAAAAAATCAGAAACATCTCGGCTGTCCATTTACCAATTCCTCTAATACTTGTCAGTTGTTTGATGACGGAGGAATTATCCATATCATCCATTCGATCAAAATCAATTGTTTTATTATAAACTTTAGTGGCCAGATCGCGTAAATATGCTATTTTCTGCCGGGATTGGCCGGTTGCCCGCAATTGCTCATCTGATGTCT
>NZ_DATGTI010000198.1:0-15255 GCF_035301925.1 Lentibacillus sp.
GAAAAAAGGAAGAGGTAACTAATTAATTAGTTAGAGACTGAGTGAATGGTCAGCGTCTAAGCATAGGCGCTGACCTTACCAACGTTAAACAATCGGCAATAACTGCTTCAATTGCGATATTTCATATGTCGGTACCACATCATGATTTTCTATTTGATGATGGTTCACCCAGACAGACGGTACTCCAGCCTTTGTTGCACCAAGAATATCTGTATACAAATTATCGCCCACCATCAGCGCTTCATTTTTCCCAACGGACAGAAGATCACATGCATGGTCAAAAATGTCGGGGGCCGGTTTACCCTTTCCAAATGCACCTGATATCACAATATGATCAAAATAGGATTTCAATTCCGGGGTGATCTTCAGTTTTGTCCGCTGGAGATCAGGTGAGCCATTTGTCAGCATGAGCAGCTGATATTTTTCCCGCAATTCATTCAATACATCAAATGTTTCCTCATACACGAATTGGTTTTTACCACGTTCAGCCTTAAACGTCTCAGCCAGTTCCATTGCCAGCTGGGGATCGTCAACTCCCGCTTCCTTTAGCGCCATTGTCCAGGCTTTTTTCCGATATTCGGGAGCAATATCTTTCAACCGGCGGAAAGATTCTCCTTCATCGTTAAACTCGGCCCATAAGCCCTCAAACGGACTGATGCCGATCATTTCGGTAAAATCATATGTATCATAGGAAGCAAACAGATCTTGTGCATTTTCCCGGATTTTTTGTTCAAGCAGCTCTGGATCAACACCTGACTTGCCGGCAGCCAGCCTGCACGTTTTTTTAAATGCTTCATCAACACTTTTCTCATCCCAGATCAAGGTGTCGTCCAGGTCAAACATAATTGCTTTGAGCACTCTGCATCACCTTTCAGCATTCGCTAATTTTAATGATAGACTAATATTATCATGTCGTTTTGAAACAGTATATACTTTTTGGAAATGCAGCCGGTCACCCATCCTTAATTCACTCGTAAAATTCCATATGCGGCTTGTCCGCTTTATAGTATGCCAACCGGTCCTTTAATGTTCCTGTATGAAACTCAAATTTATGCCCGTCCGGATCTGTAAAATAAATGGACTTCTTATCACGCTTATCTCTCGGCCTTCCTGTTAATATATTCACACCAAGCCGCTCTAATTTTGCATACATCCTGTCAAATTCCGCTTCCTCAATCGAGAAAGCCGTATGTGTATAGGATTCGTGTATTTCATTCCGCGGAATATCCTTTTCAAGATTCAGTGCCAGCCACAGGCCAGCCAGATCAAAATAGGCTGTACTCCTGCCTTTTACCAATAACGTCGCACCAAATACCTCCTGATAGAATTTTATGGACCTCTCCAAATCCGAAACCGAAAACAGCAAATGGTTGATTTTCACTTAATTAACCTCCTAATAGGATACAGCTGCTTATTTCTTTTGCAACATACATTATGATCCATGTTATAATATTATCAGTTAGTTTTAAAGGAGATTTTCATGAAAAAACTTTCAGGCATACTCATCGTGACAGTTGCTTTGACGCTCAGTGGATGTTCCTTGCTTGAAGAAGCAAATGACTCGCTGGACTATGCAACCGATGTAACCGAATATATTAATGAATTGAATACATTTGCAGAAGAAGCACCCTCATTGGAAGGTGCTGAACTTAAATCCGAATTGGAAACACTGACTGCTGATATTGAAGACTTCATGGAAATAGAACCCCCATCGATTGCAGAGGATATTCATAAAGAATTGGAAGATAAAAGCCAGAAGCTTCTCCATACCACAAACAATATCCTGGAAGACGGTGAGGTTGCAATTGAGCAGCTGAAACAATCCGAAATCTACACAACCATTGAAAACATTTCAGAACTCAAGACTCAGATTGAAGAGTTAGGATTTGAATAATCCTGCAGAACAGCTGAAGCTCACAAGCGTAAAGCCAAAGATTACTGCAGAGATGCCAGTATTTTCTTTTCCCAAATTTTTTTAGTATAATCGATTCTTAACCCTAAAAGGTGTCATAAATTATTAAAAAATTCATGACACCTTTTTGCATCCGGTTAGATTGTCAGGCAGCTCAACAAGTTCAACGCTCATATCGGTTTTTACGACGCTTGTCCATAAACTTTTTAATCACGGGATAAACGATGGGTCCATACTTAATCAGGCGCTTTATCAGCTTCTTCATTAGATCTCCTCACTTTATTTTCGGTTAGTCATATCATTCCTTTTGCAAACAAAATTAAAACAAGCCGATCTAATTAATCAAAAAACCTAAAATAATTGGTAAGATAACGAATAAAATCGCTATGCCCAGTAGAATTTCAGATACTTTTTGGGGAAGTTTTTGACGCCCTTTTCCTGTATACAAGCCGGAAAATTGCCAGCGATTTCAATACATTACAAACAGAAACACATAGATACCAAGGGCGCCAAGCCAGTCATACTGTTCAGCCGGAATTCCGGAATAAATATTATGTAAAATTAACCAAATCAAGCTGCCTAACAGAGCGAATATCAAGATGATCCGTAATAATTCTAGGAAAAATCTCATCATAAACACCACTTGTAAAACTTAATTCATCAAAATCCAGAACGGCCAAAATAGCCAGGATCTGGCGTATATAACCAGAAGCGCGCCAATTACCAATCCCAGCAGTAAAAAGCCCATGTAATGCAAACTGTTCTTGATCCAATTGAACATATGCGCTGCAGCAAGGATAATAAACACAAATGTCAGGCCGACCGTTAGCTGACCGATTGTAAAACCGGCCAAAAAGCTGAAAATGTAATTGCTGAGAGCCGCAACCCAATACATCCAATACCTGCCCATGACAGCAATTATGACAGATATTAATGTTATCAGTAACAGGGCATAAGCAGTAAATGTCAGCATGTTATCCCGCCTTTGTACGAATAACCGTATAAGAATAACGACAGCACTTACTATAAGACAAGAGCAGCCTCTACTTTTTCCAAGAGGTGACTTGACGTTTTCGATTTAAGAGCGAATTTCAATTGATGATGGCTGTAATTATTTGCCATTATATATGATTCAATCTGATTTTTAGACGGCTCCGCCAAAAGCAGTAAATCCATGGAGGCGTCTTCAACTGAAGATAATTTTCGAATTTCCATGACCTTCTCCTTCATTTAAGATTGCTTCACACGTTCCCAAAATGCCCACTAAAGGTGCTAAAAGCGTTTCGATGACTTTTTAGAGATAACGAATTTAACAATTAAGCCGGATAAAAATGACAGCAATGTATAAAGGGTTGCCCAGAACCAAAATGAAGTGTTAAATACTGTAAAAGTGCCAATAACTGAAACTGTCGCAACTATGACAGGTGCTAGATAAATATTTTTAAAGATATAATATCCAAACCCGCCTATTATAAGCGAAATCAGCGGTAAAACAAAGATAATAAATATCACAAACTGAGCTAAATTAATAAACCTCTCCCCTTTCTATATACGACGCTCAGAATTTGCTATTTCAGCCACCATTATCCGAAAACAATAAACAATATGACAACAATCATGATAAGCCAGATATACCACTCGGGAACATAAAACATACTGACCGAAAGTAACATAGAATCCCCTTTTTCTCATAAATGACGGAGGTAACTGTATTAATTCGACTTCATTCACCAGATTTCCTTCAAAAGTGCTAAAATTGGGCGGTTAAGGTAGTTAGAATTGAGTAAGTGTGCTTGAGGGTTTTAGCGATAGGACAGAAGGCAACTTTTAGCAGGCAGATTTAATAATGTTGACTGGAATGTCTGAAGTATTCGATGAAGCACGTTTGTTTATCCGGGGAAAAGAAATAGTAAATAATGAATTTATCAACAATGGTTTTGTGGCTGCCTTCCCATTCAGGTTTATCTGCCCTCGTGCTTGAGCCAAGTGTACGTATTTTTTCTTCTATGCGTTCCAACAATTCCAATTTATATTCAGCAGTTTCGGTATGGGAGAAATGTTCGCTTTTAATACTTTCAAATGATTCGATTGTGGTTTTCAACCAGATAATTCCCATATTATATTTGACCTTTCCGGATCATCTCCCGCATTTCATCTGTCGTGAAATAGTTCTCGTTTTCTATATCCTTTTTTGCCTGCAGCAATTTTTGCTTTAAGTCAGGATATTTTTCAACGTCTTCCGCTACTGTTGTTTCAGTGTCAGCATTGTTATCTAAAGCAATAATTTTATATTGCCGGCCATTAAATTCAAATGATTGGTCATTGTCTTGAATAATATCTTCTAATATCCTTGCTGTTTGGGCATCAATTTTTCTCATGAACAATCACCTCCTAGCTTTATTTTACCATGATTGGTATGGTATCAAAACTTTTTTCAACGGATACTTGAACATAGAATTAAATTGCCAGGATGGGATAACGACAATGAATTATTTTTATTTTTCCAAAGTAGAATATTATTGAAAAGTAAAGGCTTTTCCATGAGGTTCGTAATGGGGAGATTACTAATCTCATTTTAACAGCCTTACACTTCATCGAAATATTTCTTTATAATCTGGTCAATAACGTGAGATGGAAGCCGTTTATAGTCTGATAGAAAAAGAGGGGTTGGAATTATCTTACGTCTTTTCATCATTATTGATCTGAATCCTCATTTTCAATCTGATTGTCAATTTTATTTAGTTGTTCTTGCATATTCATACCATTACCCTCCTTTTTACGTATAAATTACTGCAGCTCCCAACAGAATAGTCGTAGTACATGCATTGTATAATAAAAATACTTTATTTTTCCATTTTCAGCAACTAGAAAAACCGGGTAAAAAGCGGACCGGTCCCTTTCTCCCCCTTCAACACTGGATGATATCCGATAATTGTCCCATTAGTCTATTCCCCTCTTCAAGCCTTTTTCCGCTAATTCAATCATGGTCTTACGCCGCAATATCCTCATTTAGTACCTTCCGACTTTTTTCAGTTAAAACATATACTTTTCGCCTTGAATCTGAATCATCATGTAATATGATTAATCCCTCCATTAATAATTTCTTAATATTTGCGTAAAGAGAAGCAGGCCCGATCACAAATTCACCCTCAGTTGTTTTTTCCTCTAAGCTCATTACCGCATAACCATGTGGTGGCTCCGAATGCTGCCATAATATAAAATACAGAGTCTGTAAGTTGTTTGAACGAATCCAATTAGAATCTCCTTTGTAACACTTTATGATATATTACTCAATACTAATTTCAGGAAATCATTCACGAAGATTCTGTTAAAATAAGAGATGATGATTTACAGGGAGAAATGATTATGGAAAATAAACTGATTAGTTTCATCAAAAAAGCCTTGCCTGGACTTGAAATCGAGAGCGTGGATGTAAATTCCCGAGGATGGGATAATGACATTCTGATTGTGAATCGTTCGATTGTATTTCGGTTTCCAAAAAATAATGCTATTGCAACCTTTCTTTTATTCCATAAAAATTTTAGCCGAAGCGTACTGCCCGTTAAGGGGGAAAATTAAAACAAAACTAATTAACCCCCTCATCCTCCAGAATCCTTGATAACTTTTTTACATTAACCACAAGATTTTTGATAACTTCATGTGCTCTTGATCCGGGATTCGCATTCCTGCACTTCAGAAAATAATAATCCAAACCTAAATACTGTCCAATTTTCATAAATTCGTCTGATGTTGACGTGAATAACTGAATGATTTTCGTTCCCGGCTGACAAAACATAATATTTGCTAATCCCGCTCCATTCGGACTTATGATCACTTTAGCTGAAGAAAAAATGTCGATTTGTTCCTGTACGGTTAAGGAGCTCAAAACAACTTTTTTGAATCCTTTTTTGTTCAAAAGTTTCATGAGTTTCGGTTCATTGGCAACCTTTCGCCATGAGGCATCTTCCCGGCTGATATAGATACGATCATAGCCACTTGAGCTTGTGTTTGGCTCACCTTTCAAAAATGCGTCCCGGAGGAATTCAACGGTCCACTTCACACATGTTCCGGCATTAAATGGGACGGATGGCAATACTAAATTATCAGCTTTCAGGTGGGTTCCCGGCGTAAGCTGTAAAATTTTATCCTCGGGGATGCCAAGCATTTTTACCGTTTCCCGCTGAAATGCTGATGTCAGAGGCGGCAGGACATATTTATCAATCTTAAAGCCGCTCTTCTGCAGCAAATGATAGCGTCCCAACGTATCGTGCAGCCAGTGCCAATAATTTGTGTGCCCGGCCCAGGCAAGCACGCCCAATGTTCCATAATAATGGGAAGCGGTAGGGATTCTATCAACTGCCACCTTTCCAAAATATCGCCAATATAAATGAAAAACCATATCATATAAACACGTGTGATCAGGTGTCAAGGCATAAACCATGCCTTCCCCTTTATCGCACATCCATATACTGCCGTTTTCTATCTTTGAAATATAAGACTTGCGAAACTTGTGATTCTCGCCAAACCGCGGTGGATATACCCAATCAACCCATTCCGGCTGATCCCCTTTTGGAAGCGTATATGTTACGGTTTCATTTGTATAGAATTCTTTATAAACATCATCTAGATCTGATTTTGGAGTCGTTTTGTCAATCCAATCTTTCGTATGAATATATGAATCTGACATACCTATACATCCCCTTTTCAATTAACAACCTTGCCTATGCCCTATTTTTGCACGTATCCTGTCTTACTCCATAATATGTAGAAAAGTCTTTAACAGTGTTGAACGAGTGCCCGGCTATACCAACTTGCAGGAGGGTTAAGACATGATCAACGTACTCGTAACCGGGGCCGGCGGATTTATCGGTAAAAATCTAATCGATAGACTACACAGGGAAAAAGGCGTTTCCGTCAAACAGTATCATCGCGGGGATGACCTGTCACTGCTGTATGAGCATTTAAGCAACGCAGATATTATCTATCATCTGGCAGGGGTGAACAGACCGCAAAATAATGAAGCGTTTGCAACCGTTAATAGAGGACTTACTGAATTGATCGTCAACTATTTGAAAAAGCATCATAAGACCCCGAAGATTGTTTTTTCATCCTCAACTCAAGCAGAACGTGAAACACCTTATGGTTCAAGTAAAAAATCTGCTGAAGACGTGTTGAAACATTATAGTCGTGACACTGGTGCAGACGTATGCATTTACCGGCTGCCTGGTGTCTTTGGCAAGTGGTGCAGACCGCATTATAACTCCGTGGTCGCGACTTTTTGTCATGAATTGGCACATGACCGGGACATCGACATTCATGACGCGGACAAAGCGCTTGAGCTCGTCTATATTGACGATGTTGTGGACAGTTTTATCGATTGTCTTGATCAGAAAAAGGCAGAAGAGACATTCTATTATGATGTCCCGCAATCCTTCCACACAACGGTAGGAGACCTGGCCCACAAGCTTTACCAAATAAAGGACATGCGAAAATCACTGATCATCCCTGATCTGTCCGACAAATTAACAAAGTACTTGTATACAACCTATTTAGCTTATTTAGATGAGCATAATTTTTCATATCGTTTGCCGGCACATCAGGATGAAAGAGGAAGTCTGGTTGAGCTGATCAAATCACACCAGTCCGGGCAAGTCTTTATGTCAACATCACGAAAAGGCGTTATAAGAGGAAATCATTATCATCATACAAAAGTCGAAAAATTTTGTGTCATCAAGGGAATGGCAAACATTAAATTAAGGAAGATTGACTCCGATGACCTGATCACTTATACGGTCTCAGAACAAAATATAGAGATGGTTGATATCCCACCAGGTTATACCCATTCAATTGAAAATGTAACAGATGGTGAGATGATTGTTTTGTTTTGGGCCAATGAACTCTATGATCCCGACAACCCCGATACTTTTCGTTTAAGTGTCCAGCAGGATGATACTGATGAAAAGAAAGGATGATATCTGTGTCAAAAGCTAAGACATATCAAATTCAGGAAGATGATATTTGCATTGTAGCCTATCCTAAATCAGGGAATAATTTTCTGTTGTTTCTGATCGCCATGCTATTGTACCGGAAAAAAATCGACTGGGCCACAAAAGGGGAATTGATTCAAAACGTAACAAGTGAACCAATCCAAAATTTGCCATACCCCCATCTTGTATGGAGTCATAAAAGCTACGATCCAGTGTATCCCAAAGTCATTTACCTGGTAAGGGACCCCAGGGATGTCGTTGTTTCCTATTATCATCATTTCCTGAAATATTTTGGCGAAACACGCGATTTTGATGAATTTTTCGATGCATTTATGGAAGGAGATATTGGTCCTGGCATGTGGGATTGGAATATAGAAAGCTGGCTTAACAATCAGGATAAGGTCAAAAATGGCTTCCTGCTGGTCAAATATGAGACGCTTCTTAAAAATACGTTTAACGAAGCGAAGAGGATTGTCGGCTTTTTAAACTTAGACAGAACCGATGACGAAATCAATGAGGCTGTTAATTGGGCCTCTTTCGACAATATGAAAGCATTGGAACAGAAACAGAGGGACCATTTAAACTTGAATGTACCGACTGCCAACCCTAATATGCCTTTTGTGCGGCAAGGTAAGGCCAATAAATGGAAGTCTGTTTTGAATAAGGAACAGCAGCAGCAAATCAACCGGGCATTTGATAAGACGTTAACACGGTTAGGGTATAAGTAAAACGCTCATTTTAAGCGCCTTCTGATCCTAGAGGGCGTTTATTATTTCAGGAGGTATGAATAACCGATGCTGAATTTATTACTGATTGCCTCCGATACGTCTCATTTCACCAATCATAATTATGACGATTTGGAGAAAGAATTGGCAAAGATGACGAATTTGATGGTTTATCGAAAATCCGGTCACATCAAGCAAATATTACGAAAGATTCCCGTAAAACCGGACTTTATTTTAATCATAAATGATGTTGGTAAAACATTTACGCCTGTCGTCACCGGTTTATCCGCTGTCAGCATACCCGTGGGACTGATGATAAACGATGCTCACCGGTTTGTGGAACAGCGAAAAAGGTACATTTTGTCCAATCAGATCAGGACGTTTTTTGTCATATGCCAGCATAATTTTTACAATTACTATCCCCGTCAAAAGCATGATCAGGTATTCTTTCTCCCTCAATTCGCCAATACATCAATCTTTAAAGACTACGGCGCTGAAAAAACGATTGATTTGTTGATGCTGGGAGAAATTTCGCTTCCGCAAATCTATCCATTAAGAGAAAAAATATTACAGTATTATAAAAAGGATTCCAGGTTTTTCAACCGTCCCCATCCGGGATGGCGGGACTTCACAGCGGAACAGGCAGAAAAAGCATTAATCGGTGAAAACTATGCCAGGACCATTAATCAGGCGAAACTGTTTTTTGCATGCGGTTCCGTTCGTCAAGTCGTGACATTCAAATATTTTGAAGTGCCAGCTTGCCGCACATTACTGATGGCACCTGACCTACCGGAACTAAAGGAGATTGGCTTAATACCAGGCAAGCATTTTGTAGATATAAACGAAGAAAACTTTCCAGAAAGAGCCGAGTACTTTCTAAAAAATACTGAAGAGCGGAAAAGAATTACCGAAGAGGGCTACCGCTTCGTTCATAACCATCATTCAACCGCTCATCGGGCACGACAATTAGTCCGGCAGATAAAGAGCGTTTTGTATCATTAAGGCTGCCCGTGAGTTAGTGTCCGTTATACAAAAATCCCTTACCACTTAAACGTGATAAGGGATGATTTTGGATAATTTGAGGTCACTCTCACCGTGTGCCATATTAAAAAAGAGCCTGTGATGTGATAAAGTTGGCGTCCATAAGAATTTGTTCAATTTCGCTGGATGACATTAACGCATCATTGGATTGATACCGTTCAAAAGTGACCTTGGGTAAATTCTTGTAGTCTTTTTTGACCTTCTCTGAAATGTTGTCAGGTAAAATGACATAGTAATTTTCATCAAACTTATAAGTGTTCCGGGATTCAGCATTTGATACCAATACCTCATGGAGTTTCTCGCCTGGACGTATCCCAATCTCATTGATAGCAATGTCTTTTGCTGCAAAATGTTTTTCCAGGACTTCAACGAGATCGACAATCCGGCATGCTTTCATTTTCATGACAAATATTTCGCCGCCAATCGCTTGTTCAGATGCGTATAACAGCAAATCAATGGCTTGGGAAACCGTCAGAAAGAAACGTGTCATTTCCTTGGATGTAAGCGGAACAGTATGATGGCTTGCAATTTGTTCTTTGAAAAACGGGATGACACTGCCATTTGTCCCAATAACATTACCACCGCGGATACAAACAAAACGTGTATGATTGCTTAATTGATTGGCCTGAATGATTAATTTTTCACCAATCGCTTTCGTTAATCCATAAAAATTGATTGGTTCCACAGCTTTATCTGTTGAAACATCAATGACTTTTTTAACGTTTTGATTTAAACTTGCTTTGATAATATTCTCCGTACCATATACATTGGTTTTTAACGCTTCCGAAGGCTGGTCTTCGCATATTGGTACATGTTTGAGTGCCGAAAGATGGAATATATAATCGACATTTTTGGCCGCTTCGTTCACAGCTTCAAAATCTCTTACATCGCCTATTACAAATTTTAAATAAGGATTATCCGAAAATGTTCTTTTCATTCTCACCTGAGCAAATTCATTACGTGAAAAGATTCTTATTTCCTTTAGTTGAAATGGCAGCAGTTTTTTAACGAGTTCATGCCCCCAGGAACCCGTCCCCCCGGTAATCAATATTGTCGTATTTTGAAACACATTTAAACAACTCCTTTCAGAGTAATGCCTATTGTTTATATCATCAGGGAAATAGGTCCGTTCGAACACGGCTGATGATTAGGATAACAGGGATCTTTCTAAAATCAGATTTCCTAAATTGATTCGTTCATGCCCTGTTTAATCACCGCCATCATTAAATTAAAAAGGTTATACCACAATTTATGATGAAAATAGTAGACTGTATATGATATATGTTTAAATAAAGGCAAAAAAGGCAGTTGGTGTGAGTCCAAATGTAATATGGGGCGAT
The DNA here is from genome assembly GCF_035301925.1 of Lentibacillus sp. Taxonomy (GTDB): domain Bacteria; phylum Bacillota; class Bacilli; order Bacillales; family Amphibacillaceae; genus Lentibacillus. Next base: position 11,006 of record NZ_DATGTI010000198.1, read on the forward strand.
CGTTCATGGAAAACTGACCCTTTCGCAATAATAGGAAAATTTCAAGGGTATTACTGTACAGCGAGGAAAGTATGAGAAGACTTTGGCGGCGCATTTTTATTGGCTTGATCCGATGCAGCAATCGGTTTAGGAACGGCTGTAAATCGTATGAAATCACGACAAATCTAAAAGGGCTTGTTCATTAACGAGATTAAAAAGTATCTCAAGGCGTTAACAAGTTCTCATAAAAGGTACAAAACATTTAACTCAATTAAATTTGTGCTAACCGTTCCAAATTCCTTAAAATTCATATTATCCCTCTTTGATTAACTCGGTGATATCAGGCCAGCCATATACAATTGCCTTCAATTTCGCACCGGCAATGACGATGTCCGCTGTATCGATATACTGAGCGCCAAGCTTTTCATAAAAATATTTGGCATCATTATCTTCCAGCACCCAGACAAGCATGGAATTGTATCCGACGTTGCTGAGCTCATCAGCTATTGGTTTGACAAGCTTTTTGCCAATGCCCTTTCCCTGATATTCCTTTAAAATGTTGATAGCATAGAGTTCCCCGTCATAGCCATTGTATTTTCCTTCCCGTTCTTTACCGCCAGTGGAAAAGCCGACAATTTCGCCGTCATCGGTTTCTGCCACATATACACTGCTTTCATTGACATTTTGCTCCCAGCGTTTAGTGCAATCTTCATAGTTTAAGCTGTCTAAAAACGTATCAGGAACAATATTTTGATAGGTTGTGCGCCAGCTGTCGACGTGGACCTTAGCAATACCTGACGCATCCTGCTGGGTTGCTTTTCTGAATCTCACAAATTGACCCCCTTTCTTAATCCTTATCTAAATCATCTTTAGGGTGAAATTTCTCCTCCTGACAGCCATTTTTTTTCTTCAGTATTTTCCCGACTTCCGAATTGTCGATTCCGTGCCTGACTGCGATGGTTATGACAAGGTATGCTATGAACAAGGCCAACGCATAAAATAAAATCATAAATAGTGCACCTATTCCGGAGAAATTCATCATACTAACAGCTCCTTTGGATTTAGAAGGGGAATCGCACCCCCTTCTCTTCTTATTAAAAGTTGCCGGGCTTCTTGCCGAGTGACGGCTTCGATTTTACATCCTGCACCATTTCAATTTCGATTCCCTGGTCAATTTTACGGGCACTCATCATCGTAAAGATATAGGCAATTCCCAGGGATATGATGAGCATCAATAGAATCCCGGCTATTGTGACCATGGCTGCACTTGCTTCTTTCCAGCTCAATACCGTGTAAACAAAGCTGGCTATTGCCCCGAAAAACCCGTCAATATCCTGACTGACCATTTGCGCAAAATCCATTGCCTCAACCGGTATCAGCAGCATGACAAATGGGATAAGCGCTAAGAACAGATACACATACGATGCAATCATGAGGATGAAAGCTGTTCCGAACTTCAGTCTATTCTGCGGATTGGCTGGATTATATTTGGCACCGATTGTACCAAGCCACATCCCGATGCCGCTGATGCCAACCGTAATGACAGCTTTCATGGCAATCCCTGTCATGAATTGAAGCAGCGTCCATCCAAAAAACAACCCGATGATGATTTCAACAATCGTTAACAGAACAAAAGGCAGCAGCCAGCTGATCCACAATTTGCCGAATGCGATATCTTTTCCGGACAACGGCAAGATCCGCAATATCCAGACCGATTTCGCTTCTCTGGCAATCGTGGAGGCGGAAATCTGCCCGTTGAACATCGCATAGATAAACAAAAGAATTGCCTGTGTAATCGGCCATGTTGCTTCATTCGGTCCCCTTAGATCGCTCAACGCCGCTCCACCTGACACAGCACCGATAGCGCCAAACACAAAAAAGAACACAAGCGGCAGAAACACAAGCCACTCCCGCATATCACGCTTTATTGCATACCATTCTTTTTTTCCGATGGCGATATTTGGATGATTCAATTTAGGACCGGATTTTCGTGCTGCACTTTTCTTGCGCTTCTTGCCGCTGCCTTCACTTAACTTAACCCATCCGGTGCGGAAGCCTCTTTCAACCAGTGTCGATGTCAGCATAAAAAAGATGGCCGCCAGCAATAGAATGAGAATTAACGGTACATGAAAATCTATGGACCCAGATGTGGCACCAACAATAGCATCACTCGCCCATGTTATTGGCACCCACTCTGGAAACAGCGGCAGACCGGCCAGAATCATTTCGGATAGAGGTTCGTCATTTACCATGTTCGGAATCATGAACAATAAATAGACAAATATACCGGATAACACGCTCATTACGGTCATGAATTCATTTGCCTTGCTCGCCGGAACAACCTGCACCAATAGCAAGTTAAACAAATATGCTATCGACAAGCCGATCACAATAACCGACAACAGGACAAGAAGCACGACCGGATAGTAAAGCACATTTGCACCAATGAACGTACCATAAACAAATAATGTCACGACATAAAGAACGAATACCAGTAGTGGGATACCCACGAAACTCTGTAAATATTTAATCCAGAAAATGTACCGTGTCGGAATCGGCAACGTAAACAACAAATTGAGATCCGTCGCTGAATACAAGTGCTTGAACACTTGCGGCAGTCCCAGCAGAATGATAAAGCCAATAACTAATAAAAATCCGTATGACAATATACCGGCAAAAACTGGTTCCGTAATAGCATCAGCAATCGCCCAGATCCCGGCTGACAACCAGTACAGCAAAATCGCAAATACTGCAAACATGACAATATAGCTGAAGTAATTTTTGCCGGGCTGCGACTTTACGGTATTGATGAATATGTTCCATTGGTTTTTCAAAAGAGCCTTCATCATTTGACATCACCGTCATCGGAAATTTCGCTGATGATGGCCTGCTGATCCTCGCCGCCGGTCAGTTCAAGGAAAATATCCTCCAGACTTTGACCAGCATGATCGCCCGCCTTTAATTCATCCATTGTTCCGAGCGCAATGATATCACCTTCGAAAATAATCCCGACCCGGTCACACATTTGCTCAGCAATTTCCAGAATGTGGGTTGATAAAAATGCGGTCATGCCATTATCACAAAGTTCACGGAGCAGATTCTTCAGACTGCGCGCACTTTTCGGATCAAGCCCGACTGTCGGCTCATCCAGAAACAGCACATCCGGTTCGTGAACAAGTGCACCGCAAATAGCGATTTTCTGCTTCATTCCATGTGAATAGCTTTCAATTAAGTCATTCGCCTGTTCGGTCAGGTTGAAGATTTGCAAGAGGTCATTTGCTTTGGTCTGGAACTGGTCTTTTGGCAGCCGGAAAACAGACGCTATAAATTCAAGATAATCCCATCCCGTCAATTTCGGGTAAAGATTAGGCTGGTCAGGCACATACGCAATTTTTTCTTTTGCTTTGAGCGGATTTTTCCAAATGTCGATCCCGTTGATTTCAGCAGTTCCGCTTGTCGGCTCAAGCAGCCCGGTAAGCATCTTGATCGTTGTCGTTTTTCCGGCACCATTCGGTCCAAGAAACCCAAATAACTCCCCTTTGTTGACTTTGAGATTCAGGTCTTTTACGGCTTCATGTTTTCGATATGTTTTTGCAAGATTCGTAAGCTTGATTGAGTCGCTTTCCATCGTTTCTCCCCCTTGTGAAATCCTGGGTACATTATAACAGAGATTATTTATGATTTATCCCCTGATATCGAATCTTATGTAAAACACCCTTGACAGTAAAGGGCGCTTTACATTATCTTATCATTAAACACATGTTGCTGGAGCGAAACTATGAATAATAAAGTAGCAGCACATCGAAAAAAGCACGGATTCTCGCAGGCATATTTGGCTAAAAAATTGGGCGTTTCCAGGCAGACCATCATTTCAATTGAAAAAGAAAAGTATAACCCATCACTGCCACTCGCATTACGAATTGCGGAAATTTTTGATACTGAGGTGGAAAATATTTTCATCCTGGAAGAAGAGGATCGACCTTAAAACACCTACAGCGATTATCCATCAATCTGTAGCGCGGATAACCATTGTCTTGAGCGGTTTAACCCAAATCCGTGCGATTTTTCTTAAACCTCAGTGCATTACAACTTATGGTTTACCGTTCTACAGACGGATTTCCCAACAAGTTAGAGCAGTTCATCTTGGGGCAACAACGGGACAAAGCGCTTGCCTCATAGATATTCAACTTACCGATTCAGCTTCACCAAAAACCAGCCATTTTTCAAATTCTCTCGATTATAATAAAATCGCTCATGATCCCCATAGCGCG